>JASHVH010000425.1 GCA_030039575.1 Acidimicrobiales bacterium
TGATGGGCGGCGGTCATCCATGGCGTCGTGTGCAAGAGAAGCGCCGTCCGTTGGAGCTCTTTCGCCCGGCCGATGCAGGCATCGACAAGGGCCCGGCCCACGCCGCGCCCCTGCGCCCGAGGTTCCACCGCGAGCATGCGGACCCCTGCCTCCCCGGGCTCCAAATGCTCGGCATACGGTGACGAGGCGTCGGGGACGAAGGTCACGGATCCCACGAGGGCGTCCTCATCATCGGCCATGAGCGCGACCATGACCTCGGCCTCGCCGGCCCGGCGGGCCACGTCAGCAAGCACGGTGGCGTAGTCGCCCAGGGTGTGCCCACCGGGGAGGGCGCGATAGGCGGCGACGACCAGCTCTCCCACGCGCTCGTACTCGCCGGGCCGCACCAGACGCACTTGCATGGAGGAAAACCCTAGGCGACAGGCGCTTCGCGGACGGCGCGATAACAGACCGTCGGCTGGTTGTTATCGCACGAGGTCGCAACCTGCGGAGGCCAACCGCTGGGCGCCTGCGGGGTGGACGTCGCCGCGCTCCGAGAACGCGGCCGTGGCGGCCTGGTTAGCTGCGAACCGACCGGGGTCACTGTCGTAGTCGGCCGGCCGGGCCGGTCCGACCTCATGCTCATTGTGGGCGTTGTTGCGGTGTCGCGGCACAAAGCCACTGTGGCCCCGGGAAAGCTGTCGTGCCTATCGGGCCTAACCTCTCACGGCCTTGATTTTTCCGGGCGCTTGTCCATTTGCGTTATCTCGTTCGTCGTAGTGGTGGCGCTGCGCACAGGGCGCAACGTAGATGGCAAACGTAAATGGGAAACCACAGCGGGAGGAAGAAAAATGGAAGCAATCCTGGCCTACATGTTGTTGTGTGACCAGCAGGACCGCCTGAGCTATGGCAACGACACCAGTACCCGTCCGGTGGCCGAGGCCCGCTGGTCTGGGCTGCGACTTTGGCCCGCCAACTCTTTCAGGCTGCCTGGCGCCTCCCGTCGTTCATAGCGGCGCTGGACCAGGCCGGGGGAAGATGGCAGTGGGTGGCGCCAGCCGTTTCTTAGGGCCTCGTCGTTGACGGCCATTGGCCCTGCGTCCCCCGGGCTCGCACAAGTACCCGCAAGGGACCAAGGCGCCGACGACGCGCGATGCAATTGCGAAACTCTGACTGTTGGCCCTAAGGCGTCGCCCTTCTGGGGCTGAAAAATGTTGTTGCGATTATATTTTCAGCCCCACTACACATTTTCAGCCCCAACATGGGCACTCAATGCCTTATCGTCTCCCATGACGCCAGCGTCAAATCGGTAGAGATATCAAGGGCGGCGTCCCTACGGGCCAGTGCTCCTCAACGTCCGGGGCAGGCCGAAGCGGGCCAGGAGTGCCTTGTCGCCGAACCGCGTGAGCTGACATATCAGGTCGTCCCGGAGGGTGAGCACCATCAGTCCGTTCGCCCTCAGGAGCGGGCTGTGGGGGTCGGACAGGTAATACCCGAAGGCCGGTTGTCCATTGGCGCGGGTCGGGACCAGCTTGACTGGCCCACGGAAAAGACCGAGATTTTGGATGAAGTCGCCGATGGCTTGGGCGCCCCGGTATTCGATCGGCTCCGGGGGCATAGCCAAACGGGCGTCGTTGGTCAAGAGCTTGACCACCTCGTCGACCCGACCGGCCTGGAAGGCATCGACAAAGCGCTCCACCACGGCGGACTCTTGCACAGACCGCGGCAGGGGGACGTGGTCGAGGTCACGGGGCTGCCGGAAGTCCCTTCTGGCCCGCTGCAGTGCACTGTTGACGGCTGCGGGGGTGGTAGCGAGGATCTGGGCCGTTTCCGCTGCGCCGAACCCGAGCGCGTCGCGCAGCACCAGCACGGCTCGTTGCTGAGGGGGAAGTTGTTGGAGGGCAGCAATGAAGGACAAGGCGACCGATTCTCTGGCCTCGTACCGTGCCTCGGGGCCGGTGACGGTGTCATCGAAGAGAGGGTCGGGGTAGGGTTCCAGCCACCATGGGTCGTCGCTCAGCGACGGGGTGGGCGTTGCTCGGAACCCGTCGTGGTGGTCGCGGCGGTTCGTGTCCCTGAGGTGGTTGAGGCACCGGTTGGTGGCGATGCGGTACAGCCAGGCTCTGAGGTTGCCGCCGTCGAAGCGGTCGAGTGCGCGCCAAGCCGACAAGAGGGTCTCCTGAACTAGGTCCTCGGCGTCGTGGATGGACCCGAGGATCCGGTAGCAGTGCAGTTGTAGCTCACTGCGGTACGGGCCCGTCAGCTCCCGGAATGCCTCACCGTCCCTGGCGCGGGCAAGGCTCAGGGTGTCCTCGTACGTGATGCCAGGGCGCACTGCTCCTCCTTCGCTGATGCTGCCATGGGATAGAACACCAGCGGAGGCCGAGGTTCATCGCTTAATCGGGGGCGAGGGCCCCGGGCCACCGGCGCGGGCCGGCCGGGCAGGCCACGGCCTCATCGGCAGGCGCGACCGGGTCGGTGCCCTGGGGGGCGAACTTGAAGCGGCGCCGCGGCCTGGCCGCGGCTTTGCGGTGCGGGCCCGGCTCCCGCTCGACGATGCGCGTGGAGGTGCGCATTGGGTGGCCGAAGGTGGGTTCCTAAGGTTGGGCTAACCGCCCGCTGGCGCCAAGGACCGAAGCACCTGCTCAGCGCCTTGCACCAGTTGGGCCACGATGTCGCCGGCCGGGGGCACGTCGTCGATGAGGTCGACCGCCTCGCCGGCCCAGACCGGCTGCAGGGAGGGGTCCCCGTGGGACACGCCCGCTCGGTACCCGGTCAAGGCCTCCTGGTCGAGGGCGAGCTCGTCTTCCCGGCCCCGCCACTGGTCCAAGAACGGGTTCCGCAAACTGCGCCCCGGGTACCGGGCCGGCCAAGAGTTGCCTAGAGCAATGTCGAGCACACCGCTCCTCAGGGTTTCGTCGCCCGTCCCCTCGACGATCGCTTTCACCACCTCGGGCCCCACCAACGATTCCTGGCTGGCTTCGAAGCGGGTACCGACGAGTGCTCCACCGGCGCCAAGGGCGAGGGCGGCGGCGAGCCCGCGCCCGTCGGCGATGCCACCCGCTGCGAGCACCGGTGCAGGCGCCACCATGTCCACGACTGCAGGGACGAAGGGGAGCGTTGAGCGCCGGCCTCCGTGCCCGCCCGCCTCCGTGCCCTGGGCGACGACCACGTCAGCCCCAACGTCAACGGCCCGGCGGGCCTCCTCGAGGTCCGTCACCTGGATGACAAGTAGCACTCCCGCCTGGAGGACCGTTCCGGCGAACGGGCCCGGGTCGCCGAAGCTCAGCATGACCGCCGCCGGCCCGCGCTCGAGGATGCCTTCCAGAGTGGGCTGGCTCAGCGCCCACGTGAGGAACCCGATCCCCCATGGGCGGTCGGTACGTTCGGCGAGCAGGCTCACCTGCTCTTGGCACCATTCGAGGTCTGCTCGCCCTCCGCCCACCAGGCCCAGGCCGCCGGCGTTGCTGACGGCGGCTGCCAGTGCGCCGCCGGCGCAGCCGCCCATCGGGGCCAGGACCACCGGGTGTTGAACTCCCGCCAGTTCCGTAAACGCTGTGTGCAAGGCCATACACCCATGATGTCGTGACCGGGAGCCGCCAGGTCAAGGGGGCCTTCGCGGAGAAGCCCGGGCCCAAGAGGGCCCTGAGGCGGGGGGCAGAAAAAGCGTAAGTTACTGCAGGGCGGGTTGGTCCCGGCACTTCCACCGCTTCTGTGACACGCAAGCTCGCTAACACTCGCGGGTGTCAGCGCCTTCGCCGTGCGACGGCTACCCGGGGGCCATAGGCCCCAACGCGAGGAGGACCGCGTGCTCGGGCGTCAGCCCCTTCCCTTCCTTCCAGGCGGTGGCGAAGCCGTCCTCGCCCAGCGCCTGCTGCGCCGCCGCCACGGTGGAGTCGACCGTGGCCCAACGGTACGGAGGGACAGGTGCACCCATCCGCCCCCGCCAAGCCAGTGCCGCGCCGGACAGGAGAGCGGACTCCCGGGCGTGGCCCTCGGCGACCATTACCCGGGCCACTTCTTCGAGGGCCGTTGCCACCAGGTAGTGCGGGCCGGCCGGCCAACTCTGGCGCAAACCCTCCTGCAACAAGGGAAGGGCGGCGGCGGTATGGCCGCGGTCGGCTTCGATTTGCCCGGAGAATAGCAGGGCCTCGGCCACCCCGACCCGTACCCCGTGCCGGCCGAACAGCTCCAGCGCCTCGCCCAGTAGCTCATGAGCCCGGTCGAAGTCGCCCCGCATGGCCGCTCCCACAGCGAGGCTGTTGAGCGAGTAACCGGTCCCCCAGAGGTGCCTGAGCTCGCGGCTCATCTTTAGGCTTTGGGAGCAGTAAGCCTCGAGCATGGGATGATCGCCCTTGTCCCGGGACACGTTCCCCAGGCCGAGCAAGGCGTAGGCTTCCCCGCTCCGGTCGCCTCGGGCGCGGTAGTGCTCCACGGCTTCCTCGTAGGCGGCCTGAGCCTCGTCGAACTGCCCGCGTTCCAGCATCACCAGCCCGAGGTACGTCCTGGCCGCCCCTTCGCTCCCAACCGGGAAATCAAAAGAGGCGGAGGGGACCACGGCCCGGTCCTCCGACCCGCGGGCCAGCTCGAGGCCCGTCTCGGCCAGGCGGAGGGCGTCGTCGTAACGGCCCCGGTCCCGCGCCATCCTGGCCCGGTGGGCCGTCACCCCGGCCACCCGGCCGCGCTGGCCCAACTGCTCGTAAAGCGGTAAGGCCTGCCCGAAAAGCGCCTCGGCGGCGCCGAAGTCGTCCTGGCCGTCCGCCAGCCACGCCGCCCCGGTCAGCGCCTCGGCCCGCACTCCGGCCGGCGCCTGCTCGGCCCCGGGTGCGCCCAGGAACAGCGCCAGCCAGCGCCGGCCTTCGCTCAGGTGGCCCCGGCGCTGCCAGAACACCCACAGCGCCCCCGACATCTCGAGCCCCAGACCCGCCTGGCCGCTGTCGTGCGCCCAGCCCAGCGCCGCCCGCAGGTTGGCGTGCTCGGCCTCCAGCACAGCCAGCCAGGACTGCTCGTGCGGTCCCCCCAGGGCCTGGTTGGCCTCTTGGGCCAGGGACAGGTAGTACCGGGCGTGGCGGCGGCGGGCCTCGGGTGCTTCCAGGCTGGCTTCCAGCTCCTCCAGGGCGTAGGCCCGGACCGTCTCCAGCTGCCGGAACCAGATCGCCGCCTCGGCCCCTGCCGCTGGGGCCACGCCAGTACCCGGGCCGGGTGGCGAGGCGGCCTCCTCGTCGGTCCAGCCGCCCGGGCGCCCGTCCAGCTCACCGGCGAGGGGGCCGGCACCGGGCCCCCCCGTCTCCGCCACTTCCAGCAACTGGGCCTCGACCAGGGCGCTGAGCTGGGTGAGCAAGCCCGGGAAGGACGGGGGGGCGGTACTGGTGGCCTGGGCGTCCCTCCCGCTCGGCCCAAGCTCGCAGACCTCGGTGGCCGCGGCCAACGTGCACCGGCCGGCGAAGACGGCCAGGCGGCGGAACAGGGCCTGGTCCTCCTCCGAGAGGAGCCCATAGCTCCAGGCGATGACGTCGCGCATAGTGCGCTGGCGGGCCGGCACGTCCCGGGGGCCCTCGCCCAACGCCCCCAGCGACGCCTTCAGGCGGGCCAAGAGGGCCGCCGGGGTCATCACGGGCAGCCGGGCGGCGGCCAGCTCGATGGCCAGGGGCAGCCCGTCCAGGCGGGCGCACAGGGACGAGACCGCCGGTGCGTTCGCCGGCGTAAGGGCGAAGTCCGGGCGGCGGGCGCGGGCCCGCTCTACTAACAGGGCCACTGCCGGCACCTGGCCAAGGACCTCGACCTCGAGCACCTGGCCTGCCACCGGTGAGGCCAGCGGCGCCACCGGGTACACCTGCTCGTCGCGCAGCCGCAGCGCCATACGGCTCGTCACCATGATCTGTAAGCCCGCGCCCTCCCGGCTGAGCTCCGCCACCGTCCCCGCGGCGGTGAGCACCTGCTCGAAGTTGTCGAGCAGGAGCAACAACTGGCGGTCGCGGAGGTGGTCGGCCACGGTCGCCAGGAGCGGCCTGCTGCCCTCCTCCGTCAACCCCAGGGCCTCGGCGATCGAAGCCGGTACCAACCCTGGGTCGCGGAGGGGGGCCAGGTCGACGAACACGACGCCATCTCGGTAGTGCTCGGACACCGTGCCGGCCACCTCCAGCGCCAGGCTCGTTTTGCCGACCCCGCCCGGGCCGGTCAGGGTGAGCAACCGCCGGGCTTCGCCTCGGAGCAGCCTTACGACCTCGGCCACCGCTTGTTCACGGCCGACGAGAGGGGGCAGGGCCCAGTTCCCGGCCGTTGGCCCCGTCCTGGGTGAGGGGCCGGCGCGGTCAGACCTTGACGGTGAGGAGCGCCGCTGGGCCCAGGCGGCTGCCACCGCCTCACGTTCAGTGGGGCCCAGCTCGAGCGCGGCCGAGAGCTGCTTCAGGGTGTGCCAGCGGGGCCAGTTGCGGCCCCGTTCGATGTTCCTCACGGTGTCGACCGTCAAGCCGGCCTGCACCTTAGCCGCCAACGCCTGCTGGGTTAGCCCACGGCGCTCGCGATAGGCGCGGAGCAGGTTGCCGAGGTCGGTCCCGCCTTCTTCTCGATCAGCCAACCGCTCTCCAGCCCGTGGGCCAAGCCCCTCATAACCTGAGGTCAGGCTAGCTTTTCCGCCAGTGTCACTGCAGCAATAGTCGGGCGGGCGGGACTTGAACCCGCGACCCCCAGACCCCCAGTCTGGTGCGCTACCAAACTGCGCCACCGCCCGTGCGTGGTGCGACAGCCGAGGCTAGCAGTTCACCGTGAACGAACGCTCCCCGCCTTCTCCAACGCCGAACGAGGTGTGACACACAAGGCAGGGCTGTCAGACGTGCTTGGGCAGCCACTCGATCAACCAGTAGATCCTGTAGATCATGTAGACGGTCACCCCGAGCACCATGAGCTTGAAGTGCCATGGAGCACCTTTAGCCTTGGTGAGAGTGGTGGTCCCGTGCTCGGTCGGGGCAGGGGCGCCGGCCTCCCCTCCCCCGCCGGCGGGAGCCACCAACACTCGCCCGCAGGACGGGCAGGTCCCGCCCGCCCCCATGTCGGGTTGGTTCCAGAACTTGCTGCAGTCGTCACACCATGGCAATGCGCCTGGCCTCCACCCTCACCAGGCTACGCCCGCCGGCGAACTGACGCGAACCGCTACCGCGAAGCCACAGCCGACATCTCGGGGGTGACCGGCGGCGGCAGTTCCTCAACCTCTCGGTCCCCGTCCCTGGCAAGAACAGAGGGGGGACGAGCCGCCCGGAACCCGACCTCGATGGCCAGCCCGCCTTCTGGTCTTGCCGTCGCGGTGACAGTTGCCCCGTGAGCGGTGGCGACTGCTTTCACGATGGCGAGCCCTAGGCCGTGCCCCTCACTTTGGCCCGAGCGGGAACCATCGCGGCGTTGGAACGGCTGGAAGAGCCGCTCGATATCGCCTGGCGGCACCACCGCACCGCTGTTGGCCACCGACAGCACGGCCATGCCGCCTCGCGTGCTGGTGGTGACCCGGGCCCAGCCACCGGGCCGGTTATGGCCCAGGGCGTTGTGCACGAGGTTGGTCACCAGCCGCTCGACCAGGCGGGGGTCCCCGGTGGTGGTCGCCGGTTTGATGTCGCTTTCCAGGCGCACGCCGAGCCTTTCGGCGCCCGGGTGCGGCGTCTGGATGACCAGGTCCGTGATGGCCGCAAGGTCCACGGGCCGCTGTGTTTCCAGGCCTTGTTCGCTCGTAGCCAGGGTCAAGAGCGCTTCGATAAGCCTTTCCTGTGCTTCACCGTAAAGCAGGACTTCCTCGCAGGTCGACCGCAAACTGGCCGCAGTTGCACCGGGGTCGGACAGGGCCAGCTGGAGGAGGGTGCGTTCGAGGGTGAGCGGTGTTCGCAGTTCGTGCGAAGCGTTGGCGACAAAACGGCGCTGGGCTTCGAATGACCCCTCCAGGCGGGACAGTAAACCGTCGAGGGTGTCGCCGAGCTCCTTGAACTCGTCGTCGGGGCCTTCCAGGGCCAGCCGTTCGTGCAGGTTATTGGCCGAAATGCGTTGCGCCCTGGCGGTGATGGACCGGAGCGGCCGCAGGACCCGACCGGCGACCAGCCAGCCGAGGGCGACTGACATGACCGTCAAGACCGCCAGCGCGATCCCGGACTGGACCAGCAGTTGGTGCAAATCCGACCGGTGGGTGCGTTGCGCGAGAGCCACCGCCTTCGATGCCTGGGCCACGAGGTGGGGAGGGACATGGTGGTCGCGGTAGCTAAAGATCGTCCGGGCCGGGGGACCGTTTTTTGCCGGCGGCAGGCCTTTCTCTGATATTTGGAAGTAAAAGAAGTTGCCTGTCGTGGTGCGGACCAGGATGTTGGTAATGGTGAGCAGGACCACGCCGGACACGAGGAACAGCCCTCCATAGAACATAGTCAGCTTGAGGCGGGCCGTTCGGCGAGGTAGCCGTACCCATGAAAGCGGGGCCAGGGAAGCCACTGTGGGCGCCATTTTTCCTAGATCCTGTAACCGCTGTCGCGGACGGTCTCGATTACCGGCGGGTCGCCGAGTTTGGCGCGGAGCCGCCCAATTGTGGTCTTGACGGTAGTGGTAAAGGGGTCTGCCATTTCGTCCCACACTTTTTCGAGCAGTTCCTCGGCGGTGACCGCACGGCCCCGGGCGGCCAATAGGTACTCGAGCACGGCGAGTTCCTTTGGGCTCAAGACCAGGCGCCGGCCGCCCCGAAATGCGACCCTGCGGGAGGGGTCGACGCTCAGGTCGCCGTGCTCGAGCACGGGCGGTAGGACCGACGGCGAGCGGCGGCCCAGCGCCCTCACCCTCGCAACGAGCTCGGCGAAATCAAAGGGTTTGGGGAGGTAATCGTCGGCCCCCAGGCCAAGCCCGTCCACCCGGTCCCTCACAGTGCCGGCCGCCGTGAGCATGATCACGCGGCTTTCGCAACGTTCAGCGACCAGGGCCTTACAGACCTCGTCCCCGTGCAGGCCGGGGAGGTCGCGGTCGAGCACGACGACGTCGTAGGGCGTGAGGGTGGCGTGAGAGACGGCGTCGCGGCCGTCGAAGACGATGTCGACGGCCATGCCTTCTCGGCGCAGCCCGGTCGCTACTGCCGTGGCCAGCCGCTCATGGTCCTCTGCTACCAGCACTCTCATGAGGTTCCTCCGTCTAAGGATGCCAAAGCGAAGGTGACAGTTGGGTCACAGCCACTGTCACCGTGCTGTGACTGCCTGCTCAGTACAACTGACTACCAACAGCACCGGACGTCGAAGCACACGCAAGAAAGGAAACACCGAAATGCAGGCAAAATCCGCTCGGCCGGCGGGCCGCGGGGTCGGCAGGTCTCGCTGGCGCCGAACGGGGCCGTTGGCCGCCGCCTTCGCGGGCGTGGCCCTGGCCGCCTCCGCCTGTGGGGGCGGCGGCTCGAACGCCGCCGTCGCTCACGTAGGGAAGACCACTCCGACGACGGCCGCCACCGCCGGCACGCAGGTTGGCGCCTACGGCCCGAATTACCAGAGAGGCTTGAAGTACACCGCATGCATGCGCAAGAACGGTGAACCCGGTTTTCCCGAACCCAACAGTCAAGGAGATTTCTTCTTTAAGGCTACCGGTGGGCCAAACGCCAGTAGCGGCGTCAACCCGAGCTCGCCGGCGTTCCAGGCGGCCGACAAAGCGTGCAAGGCGCTGGCACCCCCGACGCCTACCGCGAACCAAGCGGAGACCTCCCTGGCCCAGGCGTTGAAGTACACGCAGTGCATGCGCAAGAACGGCGTGCTGAACTTCCCCGACCCGAAGGTAGGTCCTGGAGGGACAATCGAGATGTTGATTGGGGCCGCGTCCGGCATCAACCCGAACGCGCCCCAGTTCCAGAAGGCAATGCAGGCGTGCCACTCGCTGCTGCCGGCCGGGGCACCTTGACCGGAAGTGGGCTCTCGGCCGCCTCGCACTAACGAGGACCCCGGCGACCTGGGGCCGAAAAGTGTTACCGGGGCTGAAAAAGGTGGTTGTAGCTACCTTTTCAGCCCCTGTACCGGCCTGCCCAGGTTTTTGCGTAACCATCGCGATGTGAGCGTGAGCACGCCCTTCAGCCGACCCGGTAGCCGGCCCCTGTGAGGGTCTCGATAACCTGCGGGTCGCCCAATTTGCGCCTCAACCGGCCGATCGTCACCTGGACCGTCTTCGTAAACGGGTCTGCGTTCTCGTCCCATACTTGTTCGAGCAAGTCCTCGGCGGACAAGAAAGCCGGGCTCGCTTTTATGAGGGCTTCCAGAACGGCCAGTTCCTTGACGGACAGTTCGATCAGCCGGCCGTCACGGCTGACCGTCCGGCGCAAGGGGTCGAGCTCGATACCGGCGGCCCGCAAAACCCGGGGATGCGCCGTCGGTTGCCGTCTGGCGAGTGCCCGCACCCTGAGCAGCAGCTCCGGAAAATGAAACGGTTTGCTCAGGTAATCGTCAGCGCCGAGTTTCAGGCCCGAGACCCGGTCACCGGGAGCCCCGGAGGCGGTCAGCATGAGGACCATCACCGGCCGTTCGCCGTCGGCGATCATCTTGCAGATCAGGTCACCGTGCAAGCCGGGGAGGTCCCTGTCCAGGACGACCACGTCGTACGGGTTCACCTCGAGCTTGCCCACCGCGTCGAGGCCGTCGTAGGCCACGTCGGCGGCTATGCCCTGGTCGCGGAGCCCTTCGGCGATGTCGTCGGCCAAACGGCGGACGTCCTCTACGACCAGCACCCTCATCCTCTCAGCGCCCTCATACCCGGAGCGCCATCGGCAACCCGACCACGACGCGCAGGCCGCCTTCGGGCCGGGCGTGCAGTTCGAGGGTGCCACCGTGGGCGATGGCGATGGCCCGCACGATCGACAGCCCCAGGCCGGCGCCGTTGTTGTCGGCCACCCGCTCGGGCCCGAGCTTGCGGAAGGGCTTCGCCAAGTCCTGAACTGCGCCCTCGTCGAGGATGGGCCCCCCGCTGTCGACGAGGAGGTAGGCGATACCGTCGCGCGTGCTGTCGGAGATAACGATCAAGCCGTCGGGGACGTTGTGGCAGACCGCGTTGTTCACCACGTTGGCGACCAGGCGGGCCAGCAGGGTTTCGTTCCCCATCACCTCGTAAGCGACAGTGGCGTCCAGGACGGTCAGGCGAAGACGAGAAATCTCGTCCTCGTTGGCCACGAGGGCGGCGAAGACGAGATCTTGGAGCGACACCTCCCTCAGTTCCCCCAGCGCCCCTCTTTGCGCTCTGGCCAGGACCAGCAAGCCCTCGAGGAGCTTGTCTGCCTGGTTGAGCCCTTCTTCGAGCTTTCCGGCCAGGACCTTTATTTCAGATGAGGCTCGAGGTTTGCCCAGCGCCACATCGATGGAGGTGCGCATCATGGCTAACGGCGTGCGCAGTTCGTGGGAGGCGTTGGCCACGAACCGCCGCTGGGCCTCGAAGGCGGTCTCCAGGCGGCCCAACAGGCCGTCGATGGTGTCCCCAAGGTCCTTCAATTCGTCGTTGGGCCCATGCACGGCCAAGCGCTCGTGCAGGTTCTCCTCCGAGATATGACGGGCGGAGGCGGTCATGGTCCGCAGTGGGCGGAGCACACGGCCCGCCATGAGCCAACCCAGGCCGATCGAGATCACGGCCATGATGCCGAGGGCTATGGCGGACACCATGAGAAGGTTCGCCCGCTGGCTGGCGGTGGGCAGGGTGGCTTCGATCTGAGCCGCACCGACAGGGGCCGCACCGACATGGCTGATGGGGGGACGGACGATATAAAAAGCGCCGCCCGATGGCTCCTGGAGCACCTTGCCTGACGTGCCTTGAGGTGACGGGCAAGGTACGCCGAAGGCCTGGCAGACCCGGATCGACCCGGTGGCGGGCCCGGCAACCGCCTTGACGACCCCGTTTTGGGTACCGACAATGCTGAAGTTTGTAGCCTCGGACCGGCCCGCGACCAGCCCGTACGTAATGGCAAGCAGGACCGCACCCGAGATCAAGAACAACCCTCCGTACAGCGCGGTGAGGCGCAGGCGCACGGTGCGCCGTGGTAGGTGCAGCCAAGATCGTGGCGCCAACACAGGCCCTCCTTTGCTCATAGGGTGCCCGATGGCCAGTAACAGCAAATTAACAGCGGTTGTTTGGGTGCTGTTACCGCCCCCGGCTTATAACCAGCCGCATGACCAAAGTGCCCGCGTTGCTAGTGGCGCACAAGCCACGGGGGGTTGTCCTGCTGAGCGTGCTGGCCGGGGGTGTCCTGCTCCTGGCCGCCTGCGGGGGCAGCCCAGGCAACGGCAATGCGGCCGTCGCCCACCTGGGGAGCACCACAACGACCAGCGCGTCGAGCCCGCCGGGCACCAGCACGCAGTCGGGTGGCGGCTCAGGACCGGGTGGCGGCTCAGGACCGAGTAGCGCCTCCGCACCGGGGGGCGGCTCGGGAGCCCAAGTGGGCATGGCCGACCCCGGCGCCAGCCAGTCCCAGCTGCTGGCCTACTCGCACTGTATGCAAACCCATGGGGTGCCGAGCTTCCCCGAGCCCAACGCCCAGGGTGTGATCACGGGCATAAACCAGGATGCGCCTGGCTTCCAGGCGGCCAGCAACGACTGCAAGCACCTCTTGCCGAACGGTGGCAAGCCGACGGCCGCTGAGGAGGCGCAGGCTGTGGCGCAAGCGCTCGAGCTCTCCAAGTGCATGCGCGCCCACGGCATCGCCGACTTCCCCGACCCCCAGGTTTCGAACGGGGGAGCGCAAATCAGGATCAGCCTGCAAGGCGGTAAAGGCAGCGACCTCAACCCTCAAAATCCTCAGTTCCAGGCCGCTTCGAAGGCGTGCCAGGCTTTTAACCCGCTGAAGGGCGGCAAGTTCTCGTCCAGCGCCGGGCCCAAATGAGCCGCGGGGCTCCGCCAAGGTCGGCCGGGTGGCTACGCGCTGGGCCCGCCGGCCCGGCTTGTTCCGGCGTTGTTACCGCACCCTGGTTATAACGGGCCCATGACCAAATCGCCCGCGCCGCTGGTTGCGCAAAAGCCACGGTGGGTTGCCCTGTTTAGCGTGCTGGCCGGGGGTGTCCTGCTCCTGGCCGCCTGCGGGGGCAGCCCCGGCAACGGCAATGCGGCCGTCGCTCACCTAGGGAGGACCACAACGACCAACGGGTCGAGCTCACCGGGCGGCAGCACCCAATCCGGTGGCAGCTCAGGACAAGGTGGCGGCTCCGGAGGCGGTGGCGGATCCGTCCAGAACCAGGCTCAGTTCGCCGTGCCCAACGGCGGCCAGACCCAGGCGCTGGCCTTCTCGCGCTGTATGCAAACCCATGGGGTGCCGAGCTTCCCCGAGCCCAACTCCCAGGGCGTGGCCTCGGGGAGCGGCATAAACCCCAACTCGCCCGGTTTCCAGGCCGCTCAAAAGGACTGTGACCACCTCTTGCCGAACGGTGGCCAACCGACTCCGGCGCAAGAGGCACAGGCCGAGGCGCAGGCGCTGAAGCTCTCCCAGTGCATGCGTTCCCACGGCCTACCGGACTTCCCCGACCCCCAGACCCATTCCGGGGGCGGCGTTGCCATCCGTATAACCGTCGGTCCCGGCCAGGGGTCGAACGACCTCAACCCTAATAACCCGCAGTTCCAGGCGGCGGCGAAGGCGTGCATGGGCAAATCGGGCGGCCCTTTCGCGAAGGGCCCCGTGTCTTCGTCAGGCGGGGCGGCTAAATGAGGGACGAGGCTCGCCGGGCGGGGGCCAAGCCAAGACTGGTGGCCCTGTTGAGCGTGCTGGCCGCCAGCGTTATGCTCCTGGCCGCCTGTGGGGGCAGCCCGGGTAACTCGGGCAATGCGGCCGTCGCCCACCTGGGGACCAGCACTACGACTAAAGCGTCGAGCTCGCAAGGTGGCAGTGCCCAACCGGGTGGGAGCTCAGGAGTGAGCGGCGGTCCTGGACCGGGTGGCGGGCCCGTGCAGGGAGGGGCCATGAGCGACCCGGGGGCCAGCCAGACCCAGCTGGTGGCCTTCGCCCACTGCGTGCAAACCCACGGGGTGCCCAACTTCCCAGAGCCCAACGGCCAGGGCGTGTTCTCGATGAACGGCATAAACCAGGGCTCGCCGAGTTTCCGCGCTGCCACTAACAGCTGCAGCCACCTCTTGCCGAACGGCGGCCGGCCGACTGCCGCGCAGGAGGCACAGAACGTCGCTCAGGCGCTCGAATTCTCCCGGTGCATGCGCGCCCATGGCATCGCCGACTTCCCCGACCCCCAGATTTCGAACGGGGGCGCCGACATCAGCATCCATCTGCAGGCCGGCCAGGGCAGCGACTTAAACCCTCAAACTCCCCAGTTCCAGGCGGCCCAACGGGCCTGTGGCGGCCCTGGGGGCGGGCCTCCAGGCGGCGGCCCCAAGCCCTCGGCCCACGGTGGCGCCAAATGAGGAGAGAGACCAATCAGGCGCGCGGCCAAATCGTCAGCTCGTCGGGGAATATACTCAGTAGCATCCTGAGGAAGCCTCATAAAGGCGGATCCTCGTGTCGGGTGTTGCAAAACCGTAACTGCGTTGCGACCTTGCAACATCGGCTTTCTCACAATGTCGTCATGAGCCTTTTCTCCGGGTCGCGTCCGGGTTTTCCCCAATTCCTTCCCCATCGAGGAGCAAGGACAATGCTCCCATGACACGTCCTCGCCGCACTGAACTCCTCACCTCCCACCGACGGAGTTGGACCGCAGGGCTGGCCGTTTTCGCCGTCTCCGCGGTTGCCGTCCTGGCCACGGCCTGCGGCGGCGGTGGTTCCGGCGGGCCCGGCGGCTCCGCCAATGCCGTCGCTCATCTCGGCACGACTACCACGGTCGCCCACCTCGCCTCGGCTACCACCACGTCGGGCGCCGGCGCTGCAGCGGGCGCCGGCGCCGCGGCCAGTCCCGGCGGCGGGCCGCCGAACGCCGCCAAGTTGGGCGCCGCCGTGCTGAAGTTCGTCGCCTGCATGCACTCCCATGGGGTCCCCGACTTCCCCAGCCCGGTCATCAGCGCCAACCAGGTGAGCCTCCATGTCACCCCCAGCGTCGCCGGGTCACCGGACTTCAACTCGGCTACAGCGGCGTGCCAGCACCTGCTGCCGGCCAAGCCCACGAGCGAGAACATCACGACGGCACAGCAGGCTGACTACGTGAAGGCTGCCCAATGCATGCGGGCGCACGGCATAAACGGGTTCCCGGACCCGGTCTTCACCAATGGCAACGTCAGGTTCCCTCTGCCTCAGAGCATGAGCGCCGATACTCCCCAGTTCGAGGCAGCCCGGCATATATGTCAGAACTTGATCCCGAACGGCCTGCCTTATAGCTCGACCGACGAAAACCCATGAGGCGCACGGTGTCATTTCCCAGCGATCCCGAAGCTGTGCGTTACCTCGGCCCGAAAATGCCGGCGTCCCTGACGGCCCCCCAAAGTGGCTCATCCGAGCACGATTTAAGGTCACAAAACGGTCACAACCCCTGTCACCGAAATGTAACCGCTCATCCTGTAAAACCTGGATTGCCGGCTCCCGGCAATGCCAATGGAGGTCCGCCCACGAATGACTAGCACTCCCCCAGCCATAACTGAAACGCCGCCCACCGGCACCTCATCGTTGGGAGCGGCCCCGGCGGGAAGCCAGGTGCCCCAGGACCGGCGCAGGCGCCGGCGCAGGTGGGTGGCCGGCGGCGCCGCCGTTGCCTTGCTCGCGGCCGCAGGCATTGTCGTGGCGGTCACCGACCCGTTCTCGAGCCCATCGAGCTCGAACAACGGTGTGAGCGACAACGCCTACCCCATCTCGTACGCCAACGTCCAGAAGGAAACGCTCGAAGAACAGACGGAGCAATCGGGCACCCTCACCTACGCCAGCACCAACAACACCACCACGACCGCCAACGTGATCCTCCCGGCCGGCACCGCCACGTCCACCATCCAGCAGGAAGAGCAGGCGGTCGCCGGTGAACGCCAGGCCCTCGCAGCCGACGAGCAAACTCTCCAGTCGACCGAGGCCTCCAACGCCGAGACCCTTTCCCAGGCGGAGCAAGCGATCAGCCAGGACGAGGCCGGCTTGGCGCTGGCCAACACGGCCGCCTCGCAGGGACTGGCCCAGGACGAGCACTCAGTGGGCGCAGACCAGGCGAGCATCGGCTCGACCAAGACCAGCAACTCCCAGACCCTCGCCAGCGCCGAGGCGACACTGAGCCAGGACGAGCTGGCCCTGAAGAGCACGGAGACCAGCAACTCTCAGTCGCTGGCCGGGGCCGAACAGGCGGTGAGCCAGGACGAGGCCTCGCTGAAGAGCACCGAGACCAGCAACTCTCAGTCGCTGGCCGGGGCCGAGGCGGCGGTGAGCCAGGACGAGGCCTCACTGAAGAACACGGGGACCAGCAACTCTCAGTCGCTGGCCGGGGCCGAGGCGGCCGTGAGCCAGGACGAGGCCTTGCTGAAGAACACCGAGACCAGCGACTCCCAGACCCTGGCCGGGGCCGAGGCGGCAGTGAGCCAGGACGAGGCTTCGCTGAAGGGCACCGAGACCAGCAATTCCCAATCCCTCACCCAGGCCGAACAGCAGCTGGGCGTGGCGACCTCAACGCTGGCCGGGGATCAGGCCCAGCTCACCTCGGACGAGGCCAGGCTCTCGGCCGACCAGCAGAAGGAGGCGGCGGACTGCGCCGGCGGTGGTTCAGCGGCATCCTCGGGCAGTGGTAGTTCCGCGTCCGCGTGCTCCGCCGACGCGGCCCAGGTGGCGTCGGACGAATCCGCCGTCAATAGTGACAAGCGGACGGTCACCTCTGACAACAACACGGTCCAAGCGGACCAGGCGAGCATCGCCTCGACCAAGACCGGCAACCAGAAGAACCTCCAGTCGGCGCAGGCCCAGCTGGCCGGGGCACAGGCGGCCGTCACCGCGGACAAGACCAGCAATTTGAAGAACCTCCAACAAGCCGAGGCCAGCCTCGCTTCTGCGCAGGCCGCCGTCGTGGCGGACCAAACCGGCAACCAGAAGAACCTCCTCCAGGCTGAGGAAGCGTTGCAGAGCGAGCTGGACAGCGCCGCCTCCGACAACACCACCCGCCAGCAGTCGCTTCAGTCAGTGGAGGACCAGCTGGCCGGGGCGCAGGCGACCGTCACGGCGGACAAGACGGGCAACCAGAAGAACCTCCAGGCGGCCGAGGCGGACGTGAACACCGCTCGCACGGCCCTTTCCCAAGATGAGTCTCAGCTGTCCGAGGACCTGGCGGACGCGGCGGTAGGGACGGCTGGGGGGAGCGGGAGCCCGACCTACACCTACCTGCCCCAGATCGGCCAGGTGATCGGCCGTGGCCAGGAATTGTTCGCCATCGACGGGCAACCGAGCGTCCTGCTGTACGGGAACGTGACCCCGTGGCGGGCGTTCGTGCCCGGGATGTCGCCGGGGGCGGACGTGGCCGCTCTCAACGCCAACCTGGACGCCCTCGGTTATGGCCAGGGCCTCCGGGGCGAAATGTTCACCGGGGCCACGGAAGCGGCGGTGCTGAAGTTCCAAGCGGCTCACCACATGACCCGCACCGGCCAATTGGCCCTCGGCTCAGTTCTCTTCGAGCCCGCCCAGGTCGAGGTCAACTCCGTCACCCCGACCATCGGTTCGACTCC
>JASHVH010000426.1 GCA_030039575.1 Acidimicrobiales bacterium
CAAACCTTCAGCCACGGCCACCGAGCAGATGCGCCCACCCATCGAACGCCCGCCGGCGAAAAGCCGCTCGGGCCGGAGCCTTTCCTCCCCTACGAAGCCAGCCGCCTCCTTGACGACGGCGGCCACCAGCACCTCCGGTTTGTCCGGGGCCCGGCGCCCGGCCACCCGGTACGGGAAGTCCATCCGCCTCACCTTCCCGCCCTCTGCCGCCGCGGCGCGGTCGATAGCCACGAGTGCACCCTGGTCTTTGCCGGCACTGGCCCCCGGGGCCAGCAACAAACCCCACTGTGCCTGCTTGCCCGCCCGGGGCCCCATCCCCGGGTCCCTGCCTATTGCCGCCGGAGGCCTACTTTGGCCCGCTTGTCGTTCGTGTCGTTGCGGAGTGCTGCGAGCCTCGCTCATTGACTGACATGCGGGCCAAAGTTGCCGGAGGCGGCACTACGAGCGGGGGCCCCAACCCCGCCGGGGGCCGTCGCCTGCTTGCCCGCCCGGGGGCTCGGCGCCACCTGAGCGCGTCCGGTCCGGTCAGACCATTTCGTGGAGCATCTCGGCCAGCAGCGCAGCCTCCCGTGAGACCTCGTCGTTACGGGACCCGTGCTCGATCGCCGCCACCAGGGCATGACCCTGGCTCCGTACCCGCCACCAGTAGCCGTCGTCGACGCCGACCGGCGTGGGGACCTCTACGACCCCGACCGTCTCCAGCAGCGCCCGCCGGCGCTCGTCGTCGCCGGGGTCGTTGGCCAGCCGGTCGACGGCGCGGAACAACTCCTCGATGGAGTGGTACTGGGCCTCGTCGTCCATCTCCTCCGGCCCGTGGACCTGCTCGAACAGGCCGTCCACCTCGTCTTCGTGCTCTTCAGCCACAGTGAGGTCGGAACCGTCCCAGTTGTAGGCAATGCCGGCGGACTCGAGGAGCATTGAGAGCTCCACCCGCTGCTCGGGCAACCATTCGGCCAGTTCGTAGACCAGTTCGCCGGTACCCTCTTCGTCTTCCTCTTCCTCCTCGGCCGCCTCGTCGTGGAACTCGTCCTCCTCGAACTGGCGGGCACCGGCCACGCTGGCACCAGGCTCGATATCGCTCGTCTCGTCGTCGAGCTCAACGGCGCCGGCTTCGTCCTCGAGCGCGTCGGCGTCTAGTTGACCTGCGCCGAGGTCCACCAGGCCCGTTTGGTCGAGCTGGTCCTCATCGGGCCCGTCGTCGAGAGAACCTGAGGCCGGCCCGGCGCCGTCAGCCTCTGCTACCTCGACCACACTGATCTCGTCCGAAACTTCAGTCCCCTCGCCATCAGTGGCGCTCAGGTCGGCCGCCCCCATCTCGCCGCCGGGGGTCACGTCGGACTGCGGCAAGGCCACCACGCGGCCCTTCTCGGCCGCTCCGAGCTCGAGGCGGGCAAGGGCCCGCTCCTCTTCCTCCGCTTCCTGGGCTTCGCCCGCGCTGGGCGCTACCAACCGGCACAGCACTTCAGCCTGGTGGCGGATGTCGTCCTCCAATGCTTCATCGGCGCCGAGTGCTCCTAGCAGGCGCCGGGTGACCCGCCCGACGGCAGCCAGGTGGTCGTCGTCCATACCGGGTATGTAGTCCAGGGCGAACACGGCTACGGACGCCTCGCTCAGGGCGGCGTCCGCCAGCATGTCCGTCGGGTCGTCGCGGAGGCGCTTGGCTGCGTCGTAGAGCTGGCGGGCTACGGCTGCCCCTTCCTCGCCCTCGAGGTCTGCGGTCTCCTCGCCCTCTTCTTCGTCGCTGTCGTCGTAACCCTCGTAGCGGCTGTCGGCCACCGCGCCCGTGACCCGGGCCACCAGCTGGTCGACTTCGGCCTCGTCAACGGCCAGGATGACCAACTCCTCCTCTTCGAAGCGGTGGCGCACCCCGGCGTTTATGAGCGTTTCGATCAGGCGGGCCCTGGTCGGGTCGTCCCACATGTCGAGCCTGTACCCCACCTCGTCGTCGTCAGGCCCCGACTCGAGCTCGGGCAGCGCCGACGCCACCAGGCGCTCGCCGCAATTGTGGCACCGGCCGCGGCTATTTACCTCGTAACCGCAATTGGCGCAATACCAAACCTTGGTCGCCATGGCCGCCGTTACCTCGGCCTCTTCGGGAGCACAGGAGCGGCGCGGCCCGACTTCCCATTCGAACTCCCTGCGTCTTCGTCAGCTTTCATCTGCTCGTGGTACTCCTCTTCCACGTTGACCGACCATACGTCGTGGGACGCGCCCATGATGTTCTCGACAGTCAACATGGCGGTGTACATCGAATGGTCCTGGTTGTTGTAGCGGTGCATGCCGTTGCGGCCCACAGGGTGAACGTTGGCCACGTTGACCTCCAACCACTTGCGTAGCGTCTCGACGTTACGCGCGTAGTCAGCATCGTAGTAAGGGTAGGCCTTTGGCATCCTGACGACGTAGCCGGCCTCGATGGCCTCGGGGTCGGCGAGCCCGAGCCGCCCGAGCTCGGCCTTCCCCAGTTCGACCAGGTCTTCGTCGGTCATCGACCACATCTCGTCCCCCTCGAAGACGAAGTACTCGAGCCCCAGGCAGGCCGAGCCGTCCTTGACCATATAGGGGGACCAGCGGCCAAAGTTCTGGATGCGGCCCATCTTCACGGCGGGGTCGTGGACGTAGACCCAATTGTCGGGGAAGCTGGCCTCCTCGGGGACGACCAGGGCAACCGTGATGTGGTCCCTGTAATGCAAGTCGTCCGCGGCGGCCAGCACCTCGTCGGGCGGCGGAGGGTCGAGGGCGCGCACCAGCGAGGAGAGAGGCATGGACGAGACGACCGCGCTGCACCGGTGCTGCGTGACGGCGCCGTCCGTCACAGATTCGACCGCTACGGCTTTGCCGCCCTCACAACGGATGCGAGTGACCGTTGCCCGCATGAGGACTTTGGAACCGGCAGCCTCCACGGTTTCACAACAACGCTCCCACATCATCCCGGGCCCGAGGCGGGGGTATTCGAACTGGTCGATCAGCGTAGTGATCTCGCGCTGGCCTTTCTTTGGGAAAAGGGCGTTTGTGACGGCGTTCAAAAGGTTGAGGTTCTTAATGCGTTGGGCGGCCCAGTCGGCCTGAAGTTCCGAACCCGGATAACCCCAGACTTTCTCGGTGTAGGTCTTGAAGAAATGTTGGTAAAGGCGCCATCCAAAACGAGCGGCCACCCAACCTTCGAAAGTGGTCTGGTCCTCCGGTGGGTGCACGCGCGCCCACGCATAGGAGGCGCCGCAACGGAGCGACTCCACAAACCCCAGGTTGCGGAGCGCGTTTATCGGCTTGAGGGGGTACTCGTAATACTTTCCCTGGTAATAGATGCGGCTCATCCGCGGCCGGAGCATCAGTTCGTCGCCAGGGAGGATCTCGTGCCAGAGATCTTCCACTGCTTTCACCTTGGTAAAGAAGCGGTGACCCCCTACGTCGAAACGCCAACCGTCTCGCTCCACCGTGCGCGAGATCCCGCCTACCGTGTCGTCGGCCTCGAGCACGGTGGACGTCTTGCCCTTCTTCGCCAGGACGTACGCCGCAGTCAGCCCGGCCGGGCCGGCACCGATGATGACGACTTCGTCTGCATCCGAGCCTGGCTCAGTGCGCGAACGGTCTTCGAGCTCAGTGCCCGAGCCGTTTTCCGGCTTAGGGCCTGAACGCCCGGCTGGAGGCCGGCCGACCTCCGTCAGACCGAGGTTCACACGAGTAGCTTTCACGGGCACAAAATCTCTCCTGACGGAGGGGGGACAAAGGACCGTCGAGGCCGTTTAGCCTCTCCCACCACTCATTCTGCCGCTTCCGGTTGGGCCCCGGCCAGGCACGAGCCGCTCACTTACATAGCTCTTAGGTTTGGGCTCTTGGGTTTGGGCTCTTGGGTTTGGGCTCTTGGGTTTGGGCTCTTGGGTTTCCGCTCTTGGGTTTTGGGCTCGGAGCTTTCGTCGGGTTCCGCCTGGGGGCCCGGCCTCTCACGTTCGGCTGCGAGCGGGCTCGCTCACGTCGGGAACTTGGTCAGGTTCTCGTACTCGTAATAAGTGTCGTCCTGGGTGATGAGGGTCTGACTGTCCGGGCTCAGCATCTGCAACCAGCTGGCCAGGTTGCCGCAACTGCTGCCGAAACCCTGGTAACCGTTGCGCCACACCAGCCAAAGCGTGCCGCCCGGGCTGACCCGGTCCCAGGCTTCGCGGGCAAAGGTACCTACCGACGTGTGCTGGATGGTCCACACGTAGTTGATCCAGTCCACCCGCGCCGGGCCGATCATGCGCGGGAAGGTCACCTGCGTGACGCCCGGGACATTGAAAAGCCGGTACACGGCCGGCCCGAGCTGGTCGGGGCAGTAAACAACCACGTCACCCGGTTGCGCCTGAGCGTTGAGGTCGGCTGCCACCTGAACGGCCTGAGTGCGTGGCTGTGAGTTCTGCCCCAGGGCCGTGAGCAGGCCGGCGAGGCAGGCCACGGCCAGAAGGGCGGCGGTTACTCTGCGAGAGCTGAAGGTCGTCAGACCGAGAGCGCACAGCACTATGAACAGCGGGAAGACGACGGCGATGTAACGGTTGTCGAAGGCGGCCCCGGTAACCATGCCGGCCAGGACGGCCACGGCAAGCGGTCCGGCCACCAGCAGAGAAACGAACCTGGCCCGTGGCTGCGCCCGCACCTCCATTACCACGCTGGCCGCATTCGGGCCCGGCTTGGCGAACAGGCCGAGCCCGACCAGGCCAAACAGCAGGAACGTGAGCAGTTCCCCCCATGGCCCTTGACCGGCGAAGTACCCGAAGACGGTCAGGAGGTCCTGCGGGCCCGGGGGGGAGGTCCAGGGGGTGCCCGTGTGCAGTGTCTGGAACACGAACACTGGCGACCAGGGCAGCCAGATGGCGACGCCGATAACCATCGCCCACAGCACTTTTCGAGCGGCGCCAGGCTGGGCGTAAGGCACGTGCGCCCCCGTCCGGCTCTCTGTCCAGGACCTCCACACCGCCCACAGCCCGCCCACGGCCACCAGGTAGAGATCCCAGTAATGGGTGTACATCAAGGCGGCCGTCACCAGCGCTACACAGGCCAGCCGGCCCCGGCTCGGCTGTTCCAGTGCTCGGCGAACGGCCAGGTACCAGAGGATGGCCTCCAGGGCCATCAACGAGTACATCCGGGTGTCCGTGGCGTAATAAATCGCCCACGGTGAACTGGCCCCGAGCAGGAGCGCCGCCCAGGCGGCACGGCGCCCGCCGGCCCGCTCCCCCGCCGCCCACAGGAACGGCAACGTAGCGGTCGATATGATCCCCGAAAGCGCCCGGACGGCGAAATCGCCTTGCCCGAACACGAGCATCCAATAGTGGAGGAGCACGTAGTAAAGGGGCGGCGACCCGTCCTGGACCAGCGCTCCCGGGATTTGCTGCAAAGGAAGCCTGGCGATATCTACCGAGAGGGCCTCGTCCAGCCAAAGTCCGGCGGGAGCCAGGAACCGGCCCACGACGCCGGCCAATATGACCAACCACGCCAGGAAGAGGGCGAGACGGGCCGGCCTTCCTTGCGGGATCCGGCCCGCGACGTAACGCCAGACAGGCGTTCGCCTTTCACGTTGAAGCGCATCGGGGCGCGGCGTTACTGCGGTCGCCACCGCCACAACACTACCGGGAGTTGCCAAGGGCCAGCCAAGAGGGCCTGATGGCTTCCGGCGCTCAACGGCTAGCGGGCCCTGGTCCCTCTTCGCGGAAAGCACCCCCGGCCGTACCCGGGGGCACGGCCAGTTCGCAGGACGGGCGGGCGTCACGGATCCACCCACCCGTGTTCGTAAAGAACGCCTCCGGGCCGTAGCCGCGCCCGCCCTCCATGGCCCATCCCCGCCGGCGCACGGTTTCCTCTAGCGCTCTGACCAGGGCTCTCCCGATGCCCTGGCGGCGCACCCCGGCCTCGACCAGCACGCCGACGTTCAGGGGGCCACCCACTTGCGCGCTTTGCCATGCTGCCGCTGCCCCTGCGACGCGGCCCTCTCTCCGCCCCGTTAGGACGATGCTCTCGGTACCCGGGCCCGAGCCCAAAGAGCCCGCCGGCGCAGCCATCGCCAAGGCGTCGCGGTGCTCCCCCCGGTCGCCGAATTGGGTGGCGGCCATCGCCAGGACGTCAGGGCCCAGCAGACGGCCTTCCGTGATCTCGAGGGCTAGCCCACCACGGCCCACAACCGCGGGTGGACCGAGGCAAACGTCGGCCAACTGGTCCCAGTGCCGGTCCCGTTCCTCCAGGAGCACGACCCGGTCGAAGGTCGTGCGCGAGCGGTAATGGCGCAACGCGGCTACGGCCGCCTCGGCGTCCTCCAGCGCCACCTGGTCAGCAAGCGTGACATGAGGGGCCCACGGCCATCGCTCCGGCCGTAGCAGAGGCCCCGCCAGTGCCCCAGCTCTGAGACGGGCCAGGCGGTCCAGTTCCGGTCCGCCAATGGCCAGGTACACAACGGGGCTGGCGGGGTAGAAGGTGGCCACCGGCCCGAGCTCGACCGAGATAGGCCCGTCCTGAGCGGCGGCCGCGCCTCTTACCACACTTAGGGCGCCGTCCAGGTCGGTGGCCTTCACGTTGACGGGCGGCACCAGGGTCAGGTGCGGGGCGACTGCCCCGAGCGAACTGTCCCCGAGCGCCCGCCGCAGGCCTTCGACCTCCAAGGAAACCGGGAGGTCGAGCAAAAGGGCCACTCCCAGCCGGCGTCGCGGGCTCATGCCGCGGCGCTACGACGTCGGCTCGGCAGAGTCGCAGAGGACTATGACGCGGTTGTTGCTGACTTCGACGAAGCCTCCGCCCACCTGGAAGCGCAGCTCGTCGGCGGCCGCCGCTCCTTCCGGGTGGACGATCCTCAGGGGGTAAGCCTCCAATGCGCCGATGTAGGGCATGTGGTTGGCGAGAAAGGCGATATCGCCGTCAGCGGACCGGCAGACCACCATTTCGGCCTGCCCGGAGAACAGCGTGCCCGTCGGCGTCACCAGCTCGACTTGCGTGCTGGCCATGGCCGCGCTCAGACCCCCTTTTCGAGCTCGCGGGCCTTGGCCCTGGCGCTCTCGGCCCCGCCCACGTTCAAGAACGCCTGCTCCGGCAGCTCGTCGAGGTCGCCGTTGACCAGGGCCTCGAAGGACTCGACGGTCTCAGAGACGGGGGTGTAAACGCCTTTGATCCCGGTGAAGACCTCCGCCACGAACAAAGGCTGCGACAGGAAGCGCTGGATCTTGCGGGCCCGCAGCACCGTCGTGCGGTCTTCTTCGGAGAGCTCGTCCATCCCGAGGATGGCGATGATGTCCTGCAACTCGCGGTTGCGTTGGAGCACCTGCTGGACCCGCCGGGCCACCGAATAGTGCCTGTCGCCCACGACTTCGGGCGTGAGGATATTGGAGGTGGACGCCAGAGGGTCGACAGCGGGGTAAATGCCGATGGCGGCGATCTCACGGGCCAGCTGGGTAGTGGCATCCAGATGGGTGAAGGTGGTGAAGGGGGCGGGGTCGGTGTAGTCGTCGGCCGGCACGTACACAGCCTGCACCGACGTGATCGAATGGCCCCGCGTCGAAGTGATCCTCTCCTGCAGTTCGCCCATCTCGTCGGCCAGCGTGGGCTGGTAGCCAACGGCGGACGGCATCCGCCCGAGCAGTGTGGACACCTCTGAGCCGGCCTGGACGAACCGGAAGATGTTGTCAATGAAGAACAGGACGTCTTGGTTGCGCACGTCCCGGAAGTACTCCGCCATGGTTAGCGCTGACAACCCGACCCGCAGGCGCACACCGGGCGGCTCGTCCATCTGGCCGTACACCAGCGCCGCCCGCTTGAGGACGCCGGACTCTTTCATTTCCAGCCACAAGTCGTTCCCCTCACGGGTGCGCTCGCCCACGCCGCCGAAGACCGAGACCCCGCCGTGCTGTTCGGCCACGCGGTGGATCATCTCCAGGATGAGGACGGTCTTGCCCACTCCGGCCCCTCCGAACAGGCCGATCTTGCCGCCCTGTACGAACGGTTCGAGCAGGTCGATGACCTTGATCCCGGTCTCGAACATCTGCGACTTCGGCTCCAGCAGGTCGAAGTCCGGCGGTGGGCGGTGGATCTCCCAGCGGTCTTCGACCGGGCCCAGGGGCTCGGAATCGAGCACGTCGCCCACCACGTTGAAGACGTGGCCAAGCACTTCGTCCCCGACCGGGACAGTTATACCGTGCCCGAGGTTGCGCACGGACGTGCCGCGCCGGAGGCCGTCGGTCGGTTTCAAACAGATGCAGCGGGCCCTGCCTTCACCGATCTGCAGGGCCACCTCGGCCATGAGGGTGGTCTTCTGGCCCTCGAGCTCGATGTCCATCTCGACCGCATAATTGATTTCCGGCAGCGCGTCAGGCGGGAACTCGACGTCGACTACCGGTCCGGTAATGGCCACCACCCGGCCATCTCGGGTCGCCGGCGCCGCAGAAGTGGTGGCGGCGGTGCTCTCGGCCGATGTGGTACTGGTGGCGGCGGTGCTTGTACTGCTCACGATTGCTCCATTCAACTTGCCCGGGGGAACACGTATACATCGGGGCGGCCCTCGGCGTCTTCGCTCAACCCGGCCTGGCGCAGGGCTTCGGCACCGCCAGTTATCTCCAGTATCTCCGTAGTTATCGCATCCTGACGGGCCCGGTTCATCTGGCGCCGCAGGGTCTTGATGAGGTCGTCTGCATTGTCGGTGGCCGCTTTCATGGCTCGTTGTTGAGCTGCGAAAAATGAGGCTGCCGATTCCAAAAGGCCCAAGTACACCTCGGCCTCGAGCCATCGCGGCAGCAATCGGTCCAATATCTCAGCGGGCCCGGGCTCGAACTCGAAAATCGTCGTCGCGCTGCCTTGGCGCTGAGGCAGCTCGAGAGGCACAAGGCGGCGGCTTTCGACCCGCTGCCTGCCCATGCTCATAAAGTGTGTGTACACAAGGAAAATCTGGCCTATGTCGCCGCCTTCGAGTTGTCGCGCCACCGCTTCCACCACGCGTTGGGCGTCCTCGAACCGAGGTCGGTCGCTCATGCCTTCCAGGCTCTCGGCCAACGCTCTGCCCCGGAAGTGGAAATAGCTTCTTACCTTCCGGCCGACCGCTATTACGGCCGGCTGAGGCCCTCTGGCTTCGATCTGTCGCAGGAGCTCGTCAGCCGCGCGGTGCACGTTGATGTTGAACGCTCCGGCCAGACCGCGGTCGGCGCCCAGCACCACGACCAGGGAGCGTTGCCCGCCGCCGGCGAAGATCCAATGGTCCTTCGCCTCCGGTGCGCTGGCGATCTCGGCCACCACGTCTTCCATCCGCTCGGTGTAAGGCCGGGCCGCCCGGATCGCCTGCTGGGCGCGCACAATGCGTGAGGCCGCAATCAACTCCATGGCCCGCGTGATCTTCTGAGTCGATTCGATGCTGCGTATGCGGCGCCGCAGGAGACGCTCTACGCCGGCTGCCATTACGACGCCCCTCCGCCGGCCCCCGTCCCGGTCCCGGCACCGGCCCCGGAGCCCGCCGCCTCTCCTGCGGGGGCCGTGTTGGCCTCCGCTTCTGCGGGCCGGTCATCCCCCTCCGCCAGGACTTCGGCCTCCTGCTCCCCCTCCTCAGGCACGGCTTCGTCGCTCTTGACCGTGGCGAAGCCCTTCTTCACGTCGCGGATGGCGCCGTCGAGGGCATCGGTAGACGGGAGGTCCTTCGTGGTGCGGATGTGCTCGAGCAGGTCGGAGTGATCTGTCCTCAGGTACTGCAACAGGGCCGCCTCGAATTCCCTGACGTCTTCGACGGCGAGGTCGTCCAGGAACCCGCTCGTCCCGGCGTAGATCGCCACTACTTGCTCTTCGACCGGCACCGGAGAGCTTTGCGGCTGCTTCAATATCTCAGTCAGCCGGGCGCCTCGGTCCAGCTGGTGGCGTGATACGCGGTCTAGTTCCGACCCGAAGGTGGCGAACGCTTGAAGCTCCCTGAACTGAGCGAGGTCGATCTTGAGACTGCCGGAAACGGTCTTCATGGCTTTGATCTGGGCCGCGCCACCGACCCGGGAAACGGACTGGCCGACATTGATAGCCGGACGGATGCCGGCATAAAAGAGGTCCGTTTCCAGGTAAATCTGGCCGTCCGTAATGGAGATCACGTTGGTCGGGATATACGCCGAAATGTCGCCGGCTTTGGTTTCCACTATTGGCAATGCGGTCAGCGAGCCGGCGCCGAGCTCGTCCGAGAGCTTGGCCGCTCGTTCGAGCAAGCGGCTGTGGAGGTAGAAGACATCGCCGGGGTAAGCCTCTCGTCCCGGAGGGCGTCTCAGCAACAAAGACAGTGTGCGGTACGCCTCCGCTTGCTTCGACAAGTCGTCATAAATAATGAGCGCGTCCTCGCCGTGGTCCATCCAGTGCTGGCCCATGGCGCAACCGGCGTAAGGAGCCAGGTACTTGTATGGCGCCGGGTCAGAGGCGGGCGAGTTGACCACCACCGTGTACTCCATGGCCCCGTGCTCGCGCAACGTGTCCACCGTTTGCGCCACCGTAGAACCCTTCTGGCCCACAGCCACATAAATGCATTTGACGCCCTGGCCGCGCTGGTTGATGACGCTGTCTATGGCGACGGACGTCTTGCCCGTTTTCCGGTCCCCGATAATGAGCTCCCGTTGGCCCCGTCCGATCGGTGTCATCGAGTCGATGGCCTTTATGCCGGTTTGCAGGGGCTGCTTCACGGGTTGGCGGTCAACGATCCCGGGGG
>JASHVH010000427.1 GCA_030039575.1 Acidimicrobiales bacterium
CGACCGCCTCAAGGACCGCAGCGCGCCGGTCCTCCAGTTCACGAACGTACCCCAACCGTTCCTCGAGGGTGCGAAGCTGGGCGTCGTCGAGCGTGCCGGTCGCTTCCTTGCGGTACCGGGCGATGAACGGCACGGTGGCGCCGCCGTCGAGCAGCTCGACTGCCGCAGTGACCTGCCGTTCACGTACGCCCAACTCGTTAGCGATCCTCGCGTAAACGGATGTGGTCACCGGATGGATCGAACGCTGGGGAACACCCAGGAGGCCTCGGCCATCGGGCTTGGCTGCGTGGGCATGAACACGGGCTTTCCGCATTTGCGCAAGGCACACGCCAGAAACGACGGCATCGCGAACATGACCCTGAACAGTACCCCGAAGCAGTGCAGGATGACCTCGCAATGGTTGCCAAGCTCGCCAACGGGGACGGAACCCTAAGAACCCGCACAGGGGCCACCTGGAACTTATCGCGAGGAGCTCCGCGTTCTGGTTTGCCGATGACCTGTGCCCGCCCTGGCCCGGGCATGCCTCGGTCACGGGCTCCGGTGGGCGCGAAGATCCCTCGATCAAGGACAGGCCTTGTCCTCATCTGGGTGTACGGTGCGTGCCGCCCGGGCATGGACGACGTGGGCCATTGGCCCACCGAGGACGAAGGAGCAGAGGTGCCGACTGAGGAGGTCACGATGGGGACCAACGGACGGGTGGCGATAGTAACCGGCGGTGCACGAGGCATTGGCGCCGCGGTGGCGCGGCACCTCGGCAGAGCCGGCGCGTCAGTGATGATCGTCGACGTCGACGAGGACCAAGGACGCGCCATGGTCGACGACATGCAGGGCAAGGGGCTGCAGTCGAGGCTGTTCGTTGGCGACGTGACCTCGCACGAAGTCGCGAGGCGGGCTGTGAGCCACGCTGTTCAGGACATGGGCGGCCTCGACATCGTAGTGAACAACGCCGGCGGCTTTAGCGGGCCACCGTTCCCTGACGGCGACGTCTGGCCGACCACGATGGCCGTCAACCTCGACTCCGTGATGCTCCTGACGGCGGAGGCCGTCGCTGTAATGGCCACGGGCGGCGCCATCGTCAACGTTGCGTCCGCGGCCGGCCTCGGCCTGGCCCCGATGGCGAGCCCGCAGTACGCCGCAGCCAAAGCGGCCGTGATCAGGCTGACGGCGTGCCTAGCACCCTTGAAGGACCGAGGTATCCGTGTCAACTGTCTTTGTCCGGGCACCGTGGGCACAGAAAGAGTGTTCGAACAGATCGCCGAGCTTACTTCCCGCGGTGAGGAGCTCCCGCCCGAATTTCAAGGGACTTTCCTCGGCCTCGACGAGGTGGCCGAGGCGGTGGCGACCCTGGTCAGCGACGAAGAGCTTGCTGGCAGGGTCATGGTGTGCCGGGGAGGGCACGAGCCCCTGCTGCTCCCTGCAGAGCCGCTCTGGCTAGGTGCCTGAAGATCCCCCCAGTTGACGGTCGTTCTCGACATGACGATTATCAATGTCGCACTCCCTGAGATGCGCGCCGACCTCCAAATGTCGGTGGCAGGCCTGCAGTGGATCATTAATGGCGACACGCTTACCTACCCGATTTCTGCTTTACTCAGCCTGTTGACGGCAACCTTCACCGAACAGCACTAACGGCGCCGGGCTCTCGGCGTCTGGTCGGCCACGCCCGCCAGCGGGGCCGCCGCAGGCCTCTTCGCCGGCGGGTTGCTCACCGACCTACTCGGGTGGCGGTGGGTTCTCTCAACGTCCCCATTAGGACCCGGCTGTTCATCGGCGCTGTCTTGTCACTGACTGAACCTACTCGGCTCGCAAGTCGGCCGGCTCAGGATGAACGCCGGAGGGTGTTGTCTTCTTCCCTCCGTTCTTCTCTTCTCTTAGAAGACTAGCCCACGAATCATCCTTCGCATGCGATGCCGGGTCATCCACGAAGGGGGGAAGCTTTGTGCGATGACCTGAGCCCCGGTTTGCGGTTCACTGCGTTTTCCGTGAATGCGGCTAGCGGCCGGATGCCCATGCATGAAGACCCGGACTAATCGGGTCGTTGTCGAGTGAAAAGGAGCCGTCATGACTATTCACACTCTCGTCTACTCGTTCCCCGACGAGATGGCTGAGCAGGATCGCGAGACGTTCTTCAGTGAAATGAAGGCTGTCATTCTTGGATCGGGATTGGCACGGAGGTTCGAGCACCGTCACCATCTTCCAATTCCCCCCGACCAATACGCCCCAGTATTCGCGACAAGTGCCATCGCGCAGATCGAGTTCCCCGATCTTGACGCCGTCGTCGCCGCGTTCGCATTGCCGGAGCTCGAGGGGGTCATCGGGCGCTGGCAGCAGCGGTTCCCATACAAGTGCGTCTGGGTCAACCACGAACCCGTCCTAGAACCGCCGACCGAGGCGAGCGAGCGATGAGCGACCGCCTGAAAGGCAAAGTGGCACTGATTAGCGGAACCGGGTCAGGCATCGGTCGGTCCGCGGCGCTGATCTTCTCGGCCGAGGGGGCCCGAGTTGTTGGCTGCAGCCTCGACGCAGAGCGTGCTGAAGAGACGGTAAAGCTCGTCCGTGACGCCGGTGGCGACATGTTGTCGTGGGCCCCGGTCGACGTGGCAGACCCCGACTAGGCGTCGGCGTGGGTGGAGGAGGCGGTAGCGAGGCTTGGACGAGTCGACATTTTGTACAACAACGCCGGCCTGGCCACTTTTGGCACCTTTGAAGAGACGTCGGTGGAAGACTGGCGGCGATCCATGCGCGGCGAGGTCGACGTTGCCTACTTCGCCACCAAAGCAGTATGGCCTCACATGAAGCGCACGGGCGGTGGCTCGATCATCAACACGTCATCGGTGACGGCTCACCGCGCCAATGGTCCGTACATCAGTGCGCACGGGATCGCGAAGGGCGCGATCGCCTCGTTCGCCCCCCATCTCGCCATCGAGGGGGGCCCGTACGGGATCCGCGTCAACACCGTGAGCCCAGGTCTCACCCGTACGGCGCAAACCGAAGGGCACATCACCGCGGCCGACGATGCTCGCACCCCACTTGGCAGGGTCGGTGAAGCTGAGGACGTCGCCCTCGTCGCCTTGTTTCTGGCCTCAGATGACTCTCGCTTTGTAACCGGGGCGGACATCGTGGTCGATGGCGGCCAGTCAGTTCTGTTGCCGTCGAACAGATAAGGAGTCGTGCTGACGGACCTACACGACAAGG
>JASHVH010000428.1 GCA_030039575.1 Acidimicrobiales bacterium
GCGGACATCCTCGGCCTGCCGGTGTCCAAACCGTCCGTAGCGGAGACAACGGCCCTGGGAGCCGCATACGCCGCCGGGTGCGGCGTGGGGTACTGGTCCGGCCCGGACGAACTGCGCCGCAATTGGCGAGAAGCGCAACGCTGGGAGCCGTGTTGGAGTGACGATCAGCGCGAGGCGGGCTACGCCCTGTGGAAGAAGGCGGTGGCTCGAGCCTTGGACTGGGTGAGCACGGGCCCCGGCCCCACCAATTGAGCGTTACAGAAGTGCGCGAAACTGCCCACCGAGAAGAGAGCGGCCAATCGTGCCTGGCCGTATCGCATTTTGGCTGGTCAAGGCGCCTTAGCGTGATCGGCAGCTCTCCTTCTCTGAGCGCAGCCGGTTTCGCCAACCTCGGTGGGTGACACGTGGACAACGACTCAGGCCATTGACAAGGCAGGGATGACAGGCTAGGGATTTCAGCCAAGATGGAACCAGGGATGACATATAACCAGCCCCGCTCGTTCCGCTCACGCCATAAAAGGCCTAACGCCATAGAAAGGAGGCAGACATGACCAAGAACGCGTCGCCTCCGCCGCAGCGAGACAAGCCTGTCCCCACGGCGCCACCGCCGCCCCCGGCATGGCGTCACTGGCTGTGGCTCGGTGCCTTCCTGCTGTTCATAGTGCTCTTTTTCGTGCTCCCGGCCACGAGCATCAAGCAGCCGGTCAGCCTCAGTTACACCCAGTTCCTGGAGCACGTCTCGAGCAGGCAGGTCAAGACGATAACCATCAACTCGAACGGCAGCGCGTCGGGCACGCTCACGGACGGCAAAGAGTACACGACGGTCATCCCCGTCAACATCACCAACAACACGCTCCTGCCCACCCTGGAAGCGGAAAAGGTGGACATAACCGCCAACACGCCCGGCACCTCGATCGGCACAGAGATCCTGACGTGGGTCATACTGCTGCTGCCTTTCCTCATCGTGTTCTGGCTCTGGCGCCGGCTCTCCAAAGGGGCGGCCGGACCATTGCAAGGGGTCCTTGGAGCCAGCAAGGCGCGGGCCAAGGTCTTCGATGCTGACCGGCCGAAGACGACCTTCGCAGACGTCGCCGGCTACGAGGGCGCCAAGGCCGAGATCGCCGAGGTGGTCGAGTTCTTGAAGAACCCGGGCCGGTACCGCCGGGCCGGTGCAGTTGCACCCAGGGGCGTGCTCATGATCGGGCCGCCCGGCACGGGCAAGACTCTGCTCGCCCGGGCCGTTGCCGGCGAGGCCGACGTGCCCTTTTTCTCCGTCAGTGGTTCCAGCTTCGTGGAACTGTTCGTCGGGGTGGGCGCGGCCCGGGTCCGAGACCTGTTCGCTGAGGCCCGCAAGCGGGCGCCGTGCATCATATTCGTGGACGAGATCGACGCCATCGGCCAGCGCCGCGGCGGGGCCGGGTCCCTGGTGTCGAACGATGAGCGGGAGCAGACGCTCAACCAGTTACTGGCCGAAATGGACGGCTTCGACATGACAGAGGGGATCGTCGTGCTCGGCGCCACCAACAGGCCCGAAGTCCTCGACCCGGCACTATTGCGGCCTGGACGCTTCGACCGCCAGGTGACGATCCCGCTGCCGACGCTGAGCGAGCGGACCGAGATCCTGAAAGTCCACTGCAAGGACAAGCAACTGGCGCCGGACGTCGACCTCGAGGTCGTAGCTCGGGGGACGCCTGGTTTCTCCGGCGCCGACCTGGCCAACCTGGCCAACGAGGCGGCCATCGTGGCGGTCCGCCACAACCGCGACGTGATCTACGCCAGGGACTTCGATGAGGCGCGAGACCGCCTGATCCTCGGCCGCCGGGAGGGGTCCAACGTGCTCCTCCCCGAGGAGAAGCACGCCGTCGCCGTACACGAAGCTGGGCACGCCCTGGTGGCCGCCTTCAGCCCCAAGGCCGACCCGGTGGCGAAGGTGACGATACTCCCGGCCGGCCAGGCGCTAGGGGTGACCGAGCAGCTCCCCTTCGTCGAGCGGCACCTGTACGGCGAGGACTATCTGAACGACTCCCTCACGGTCCGCCTCGGCGGGAGAGCGGCGGAGCTGGTCGAACTCGGGCAGGGTTCCACCGGCGCCTCCAACGACCTGGCCAGCGCGACCGACCTGGCCGTGCGGATGGTGCGGGAGTTCGGGTTGTCGCCCGCTCTCGGGCCCGTCGGCTACCCCGAGGGTGGTTCGGTCTTCCTTGGCGGTGGCGGCCCGGGCCTGTCGAGCCGCCCGTTCGCAGAGGAGACGCAGGCCAAGATCGACGACGCGGTCTCGGACATGCTGACGAAGGCAGAGAAACGGGCCGTCCAGCTTTTGAGCGACAACCAGGACAAGCTGCGTCGTCTCGCCGCCCTGTTGGTAGCCAACGAGACGATAAACGGCTCTGAGGTGTACGCCATCGCCGGCGTCCCCGAACCGGAGGGTGCGGGCTACACCCTGGCCCCCGAGCGGGCAGCGGCGAGCGGCGCCACGACGAGCCCCGCCGCCAGCCGGCCGGCGGTGGACGGGAGCTGAGGAGGCCCTGCGCCTCCGGGCTGGGGAGGCCCTGCGCCTTCGGGCTGGGGAGGCCCTGCGCCTTCGGGCTGAGGAGGCCCTGCGCCTTCGGGCTGAGGAGGCCCTGCGCCTCCGGGCTGAGGAGGCCCTGCGCCTCCGGGCAGCCCCGGGCCGCCTCGGGGGCATGGCCAAAGCGTTCCGGGGCGGAAAAATGTCGTTGCGATTACCTTTTCAGCCCCACAACACATTTTCAGCCCCAGGACCAAGCAAAACAGCCACGGTCGGTACTTATGTGAACGCCCAGCCGTACAAAGGCCGGAGCCCAGCCCAGGAAGCGACGGGCTCCCGGCCCTTCCTCCCCCAGGACGCCGCCCGGGTTGGTCAGGCCGCACCGGTCGAGGCACAGGCACTTTAGGTCCCGGCACCGGTCCCCAACAAGGACGTGGCGACCGGTCCCACCAGCCTCTGGGCGGTGGTTGGGTTGTGGTACCGTTCTGGGCACTCATTGGACCGGCAAGCGTGAGGACGTCATGACGACTGTCGAAGAGCGCATCCAGTGCCGCTGGTGCCACGGCCAAAGCCCCGCGTCCTCGCGCACGTGCGACCGCTGCGGGGCCCCACTCGACGTCCGCGACACGGTGACCGACTCCGGATGGCGCGAAGCACCTCGGCTGCGCGACCTGACCGAAGTCCATTGGGCTTCCAGCGCCTGCCAGCTCGATGCCGGCGTCGTCCCCGTCGTCGAGGTGGAGCTCGACGCGGCCGATTCGGTGTTCTTCGAGCACCACGCCATGCTCTGGAAGGACGAGACGGTGCCCATGTCCGTCATGAGCACTCCGGGCGGGGCCAAACGCCTGCTTTCGGGCTTGCCCTTCGTCCTCAGCGTGGCCCGGGGCCCGGGCAAAGTGGCGCTGTCCCGCGATGCTCCGGGGGAACTGATCGTCCTACCCGTCGACCAACCGCATGAGGTCGATGTGCGTGAGCACGCCCTGCTCCTGGCCACCGGCACACTCACCTACTCGTTCGAAAAGCTGCCTGGCGTGCGGGCCATGCTCGCCGCCGGCACGGGCATGTACCTCGACCGGTACGTAGCCGAATCCGGCCCCGGTTTGTTGGTGTTGCACGGCTACGGCAACGTGTTCGACCGTGCCCTCGGCGCCGGCGAGAGCATCCTGGTGGACCCGGGAGCGTTCCTGTACAAGGACTCTTCGGCGACCATGGAGACGGTTTCGATCAACTTCAAAGCCGACTTCGAAGGGGCAGTGGGCCAGCCGGCGGCGTCGGGAGCTGGTCCCTCCCAGGGGCCCGAGCCGGCGGCAGCCCAGCAAGCCCAGCAACCCGAGCAGGCCCAGCAACCCCAGGAACCCCAACAGGGAGGCAGGTTCGGCCGGGGGCTGAGAGGCCTGAAAGCAGCCAAGTCGATGCTCAACGTGGGCGCTCTCGCGTCCGCCGCAGAGAACCTCCGGTCGGGCGGTGGCCTCCAAGGCGTGGCCGCCGGACTGGCCGGCGGTGGGGGCTCGAGCTCCACGCTTCTGCGAATCAACGGTCCCGGGCGGGTCGGGATCCAGTCGATGTACAAGTTCCACAAGAGCGAGTAACCCGAACCACTGAAAGCCAGGGGCTGTGGACCATGACTGACGTTGCTGCGCCCGAGACCTCCTACACCTGTCCCTACTGCAAGCAGACCTCAGAGGGGACGGCCACCAGTTGCCCGACGTGCGGCGCTCCGGTGAACATCGAGCTGCGGACGACGAAATCGGGCTGGACCGAACTGCCTTCCATCGCAGACATGGCCCGCATCCAGTTCGGGCGGTCGCGCTGCCAGGTCGAGGGCCGCCTGGTACCGGTGGCCGAGATGACGCTGGCCGCCGGGGACGGCGTCTACTTCACCCACGACGTGCTCCTCTGGCAAGAACCCGACGTCCAGGTCAG
>JASHVH010000033.1 GCA_030039575.1 Acidimicrobiales bacterium
CACCGACCGTCTGAACCTGACCGGGTAATGCCGGCGAAGGGAGATAAACGTGACCGATGTGGTAGTCACAGGTTCACCCGATTTGGTCGCGGGTGGGTTCGTTTCGGTAGAGGGCGACCGCCGCTCCGAAGTGGGCCGCAACCTGGCCGAGCCTGTCCCCCGGGCGCTCAGCTTCGTGGACCAGCTCGGCCTGTGGGGCAACCTCGGCGTAAGCCTCCTCGGTTTTACCGGGGCCATTTTTGTGCTGCAACCGAACGGCTCCGGTACCCCCGAGCTGTCAATGGCGGCCGGCTTGACCGCCATCGTGGTGGGGACCCTGTTGGGCACCGTCCCGATCGCTCTAGCCGGGATGATGGGGACCCGCACCGGTGCTCCGGCGATGGTGCTGCTGCGGGGGCTGTTCGGCGCCAGGCTGTCCTACCTGCCGACGGCGCTCAATATTCTGCAGTGCCTCGGTTGGGGGATATTCGAGCTGGTCACCATCTCCACTGCGGCCCACGTGGTGGCGCCGGCCCTGCCCCGCTGGGCCTACATCCTCATCGCCGGGGTGATAACGGCCATCCTGGCCGTACACCCGCTCGGCTTTATCCGGACGCTCAGGCGCTACGTCACGACGGCGGTGGTGATCGTCCTGGCCTACCTTTTCGTCGAACTGGTGCGCCACCCGCTGCCCGCCTTTTCCCACGGCACCTGGTCGGGTTATTGGGCCGCCACCGACACCGTGGTGGCGGCGGCGATCTCGTTCGCGCCGTTGGCGGCCGACTACACCCGCCACTCGCGCACCGAGAAGGCCGCTTTCAGCGGGGCCCTGATCGGCTATAGCTTCACGCAGGTCCTCTGCTACGTGATCGGCCTGCTGGCCCTGGTCACGGTGGCCCACAACCCGAACGACATTTACGCCGCCTTCATTGCCCTGCCGGCGGGCACGATCGGGTTTGCCATCCTGGCCGCCCGGGAGCTGGACCAGTCGTTCGCCAACGTCTACTCCACGGCCGTCTCGACCCAAAACCTGCGCCCACTGTGGGACCGGCGGGTACTGGCGGTCGTGATCACCGCCGTCGCCACTGCGGGCGCCCTTTTCCTCAATATCGACGACTACGAGAACTTCCTCGACCTGCTCGGGTCGGTTTTCGTGCCCATGTCCGCGGTACTGATCGTGGACTTCTTCGTGTTGTCCCGCGGCCGGTGGGACCTCTCGGTCCGCTCGCCGGCGCGCTGGCCGATGCTCGTGGCGTGGGCCGCCGGCTTCGTCACCTACCAGCTGATCAACCCGGGCTACATCTCCTGGTGGGTATCCGCCTGGGACTGGGTGGGGCACCAGGTCGGCTTCAGCGTGGCCAGCTGGATGTCGGCCTCCATACTCTCCTTCGTCGTCGCCGCGGTGGCCACGCTGGTCGCCGGTACGGTCGTTTCGGCGGCCCGGCGGGTGACGGGGCGGCAGGCGGTGGGCGACCGGCTCCGCAGGGCGACGTGAGGCCGCCAGCCCGATGACGGCGGGGCCGCTTGTCCACGGGATGGGCACTGAGCTCGTCGCCCCTGATTGGGGCCCGCTGACCGACGAGGAAGTCCGGGCCGTCCTGTCCCACTATCCCCGGGGGGTCGATGAGCCGGGCCTGAGCGACGGGGTCATATCCTGGCACAGCCCACGCCCGATGTCCGCCGCCGCCCTGGTGCGCCTGGGCGCCACGACGGTATTTGTCAAGCGCCACGACGAGCGCGTCCGCACCAGTGCTCAAGTCCGCACCGAGCACGCCTTCGCCCGCCACCTCCGGGCCCGCAGGGCCCCCGTCCCGGCGGTGTGGCTGACGACGGCGGGAGAGAGCAGCCTCGTCGTGGGTAGCTGGGTTTATGAGGTGCACGAGGCCGCTGCGGGCCTTGACCTCTACCGCGACGCCATGTCGTGGACGCCTTTCATGAGCCTCGGCCATGCCCGGGCGGCGGGGGCGGCACTGGCCCGGCTGCACCGCTCGGCGGCCACTTTCGCCGAGGCCACCAGGCCGTTCGCCGTCCTCATGAGCTCGTGCGAAGTGGTCACGGCCCGCGACCCCGTCGGGCACCTGGGAGACCTTCTGGCCCGGCGGCCCGGCCTGGCCCGGTACCTCGCCGGGCGCCGATGGGCTGACGACCTCGTCCGCTACCACCTCCCGCCCATCCGGCGGGCCGCCCCCCTGCTGAGGGGGCTGGAGCGGCAATGGGGCCACGGCGACTGGCACCCTTCGAACCTGACCTGGACCTCGACCGGGCCGGACGCCGAGGTGGCCGCCGTGTTCGACCTCGGCCTGGCCAACCGGACGTTTGCGGTCCACGACCTGGCCACGGCGCTCGAGCGTTCGACGGTCAGCTGGCTGGACCTGGCTGAGACCGGGCAAGCCGAGGCCGACCTGGACGCAGTCGCCGCCCTCCTGGACGGGTACGAGTCAAAAAGGCCCCTCAGTGCCGCGGAACTGATGGCGCTGGCCGAAGTGCTCCCGGTAGTCCACCTGGAGTACGCCCTCTCAGAGGTCGAGTACTTCGCCGACGTCGTGGGCTCGGCGCCGAACGCTGCCCTTTCCTACGACACGTACCTCATCGGCCACACGCAATGGTTCGCAGGGGCCAGCGGTTCGGCCATGTTGGACTTCATCCGCCGAAGAGCCCGTCGTCAAAGGCCCGGGTAACCGAAGTGCGGCCCAGCGTTTTTACCTGGTAGCGAGCCAACTGAGCTGGAGCGGCACCGCTCGCGAGGGAGCGTGGACAGACGGGGCCTGGCCCCAGTCCCCGAGCACCTCGGAACTGGTTTGGCGCTCGTAGGTCTGCAGGGCCTCCACAGGGAGGTGCTCGCCGGTTGACTTCACGTAGAGGGTCTGTGGCGTGGACGGGACCGCACTGTCGGGCAGGGTGGTGCCGCGGATGCCGATGGCGTGTTGGCCGGCCACGCTCTTGGCCGCGGTCTGGGTAATAGGGCCCGTCATGCCCAGCTCGGCCACCGTGGTCGAGACCGTAAGGCCTGCCGCGACGGTCTCGTAAATCGTCACCAGTGAGGCGTCCGGCTCCGAGATGGAAAACCACCGGCCTGCCTCATTTTTGGCGGCGGAATTGGAAAAGCCCAGATATTGCTCTAACCCGAACACGTTGCCGCGGAGGTAAACCATCGTCCCGACCAGGATGATGGAGATCTGGCCGGTCTGGCTCCCGACGCGGAAATTGATCGACTGCAGGCCGTCGTGCCGTCCCGCCTTGGTAGTCAGCGTCACCGACCCGGCGGAACTGTGGCTGGTGCCCACCCAGTCCACCCCGGCTTCACCTTGCGCGGCCTCAAGCGAGGCGTGCAGGAGTTGGGCCGGAGCGGCACTTACCCCGCCAACGCCGGCCGCCCCGGCCGGGGCCGTCGACGCGGCCAACACCAGACCACTTGAAGCCAAGGCAGCCGCCAGCGCCGCCGCCACCGCTCGTCTGCTTTTCATATCGGACACCCTACGGGTTGGGGCTGGCCGAGACAGGTCGAGCCCTTTAGTGACCGGGGCCTCCCGGCGGGCCCTCGCTCACCGGAGCTTTCATTTTCTCCCAGTTCATCGGCAGCTCTGAACCCGTGACAGAGAAGAACGCAAACTGGGTCTGGCTCATGAGGGGGCGCAGCCGCGAGATGATGCGCCGGTGCGGGTCGGCGGCGGCGAAGGACTGGAGGCTGGCCCGGTCCTGCCATACCGAGAACGTCCAGAACGTCTTGCGGCCCAGTTCGGCGTCCAGCGCGTACCCGACCAGGCCGGGGGCCTGAGCCAGTTGACGGCGGATAGCCATCGTGTCACGCAGGAACCCGGGGACCGACCGGTACCGCCGAAGGGGCAGGCGGGACGCCATCGCCACGTACTCGTGGTCGGGCTCGACCGCCTGTCGTTCAGCCCAGGGGAATGCCGGCATTTCCTACCTCCACTCGTCCAGCCGCAGGAACCGCATCTAACCAGTGGTTAGATTATCTGACCACTGGTAAGTTGTCAACTAGGCTGGCGGATATGGCCCCATCGAGCCGTCCCTACCACCACGGCGGCCTCAAGGCGGCGCTGCTGAAGGCGGCCGTAGAGACGATCAGCGCCTCGAGCCCGGCGTCGATGAGCCTACGCGAGGTGGCCAGAAGGGCGGGCGTGACCCACGCCGCCGCCATCTACCACTATGGGGACAAGGCGGGTTTGCTTACTGCGGTCGCCGTGGACGGTTTCCGGCTGTTGACCGCGCAGATCACTTCCGCGTACCAGGCCTATGAGGACTTCCTCGAGGTGGGCGTGGCCTACGTGCGCTTCGCGGTCGAGCACCGGGCCCATTTTGAAGTGATGTACCGGCCCGACCTTTACCACGCCGGCGACCCCGAATTGCTCGAGGCCAAGGCGGCGGCCGCCCAGCTCCTCTACGGGAGCGAGCACCCCGACCCGGGGCAATTACTGGCGGGCGTAGCGGCGTGGTCGGTCGTGCACGGCCTGGCCACTTTGTGGTTGAACGGGAACCTCCCCGAGCAACTGGGGAAAGACCCGGAGGCGATCACCCGTTTGGTGGCCTCTCGCCTGCCGCCGTCCACCGGCGCCGCGCCGTGAGGACGACCCGGTACCCGTAGCCCGGCCCTCTACCTGCCGGCCACCCCGGGATCAGCGAGCCGAGGACCGCAGCGGCCGCGACGGCGCCCAGCCCGAAGGCAACTGAGCCCCGAACTGGCTCACCACCGCCCCGGCCGTGCGGTGCCCGGCCTCCACTGCCTCCCTGAGGCCGCACCCCGAAGCCCATGCCGCCAGGAACCCGCCCGCCATGGCGTCACCGGCCCCCGTGGTGTCCACCACCTCAGGCACGGGCGGGACGTGCACGTTGAGCAGCTCCTCGCCGTCGGGCGCGTACACCACGCTCGGCAAGGGGCCATGCTTGACCACCACCAGGCCCGGGGCATTGATGTCGCCGTCCGGCCAGAGCGCCCCTGCTTCCTCCTCGTTGGCGAACAGGACTTCCGGCGCTATCTGTTCCAGCCGTTCCCGGAACGCATCACGGCCCACCAGCTGGACGCGGGCGATGTTGCCCACGTCGAGGCTCACCAGCCCGCCGTTGCGCCGCACCAGCTCGACCGCTCTCCAGGCTCCCTCGGCGGTGATGTCGTCGAACATGTTCTCGTACAGGTGCAGCAGCGATACCCCGGCCAGCTGCGCCTCGGTCACGTCCCCGGACGAAAGGCAGAAACTGGAGGTGTCATAGGCCATCGTCCGTTGGCCGTCCCACTCGACGAGCACCAAA
>JASHVH010000429.1 GCA_030039575.1 Acidimicrobiales bacterium
TGATTTTCCTCATCTCGGTCCCGCTGATCCTCATCGTGTCTCTCGTCGTCGCGGTGCTCGTCTACGAGCAAGTCCCAGGATGGCGGCTCTTTCGTTTTCTCTTCTTCATCCCGAACGTTCTCTCGCCGGTGATCGTCGGCGAGCTGTTCAGTACCTTCTTCTTGCCGGGGGGACTGGCCGACGAGCCCTTGCGAATATTCGGCCTCGGGCAGTTCGCCTGGCTCTCGAGCCCCTGGGGCGCGCGATGGGTCATCATCCTGGCCCTGGTGTGGACTTCGTTCGGCTTTGGGATGGTCGTCATCCTCTCCGCGATGACGACAATCGACCCGTCCCTCTACGACGCCGCGGCCATCGACGGTGCGTCTTGGTTCCGCCGCCTCCGTTCGATCACCGTGCCCATGATCTCGGGCTCGCTCGAGTTCCTGAGCGTGATCAATGTGATCTACACTTTCACCTCGCTGTTCGCGTTCGTGTACGTAATTAGCGCAGGCGGCCCGGGATTTTCTACCACGACGGTCGACTATTACGTCTATACGACAACGTTCGAGAACGGGCAGTTCGGCTATGGCGCCGCGCTCGCTCTCATCTTGTTCCTCATCGTTATCGCTCTCACTCTCGCCCAAATCAAGCTCTTCCCCCAGCGAGAGGTGCAGCAAGGTGCCTGAGCGCAACTGGGCGCGGCGCAGGGCAGGCCGTGCAGCCATGGCAGGCCCCATGCGCCTGGGGCGGTTCTCGAGAGGGACGGTTTTCGCGCTCCTCTGCCTACTCGGGGCCTCGACGATTTACCCCCTCGTCTTCATGGCGTTCAACTCAATGCGCTCGTCCCAGCAGTTCGAGGTCAACCCCTATGGGCTCCCGACTCACTTCACACTGAGCGACGTGCAGGACCTGCTCAACCAAGTACCTTTCCTGGCGAGCATCCTGCACTCGCTGATCGTCGTGGTGCCGGCCGTTATATTGGCCACGCTTTCCTCCGCTCTCACTGCCTTCGTGCTCACGAAGACGCCGGTTCGCATCGGCAAAGCCCTCTTCGCGCTGATGCTCTCCATCATGTTCATGCCCGGTATCGTCGTCCTGCTGCCGTTGTATGTCGAGGTGGCCCGCGTGGGGCTCGCCAACAACTTCCTGCCCGCCATCCTCATCTACACGGCCTTGAACATCCCTTACGGGACTTACCTCTTGCGCTCCAACTTTCGGGCCATCCCCGACTCTGTCGTCGAAGCTGCCCGCGTCGACGGCGGCAGCTGGGCGCGCATATTTGTGCTTGTCATCTTGCCGATCGCCAAGCCTGGGATCGTCACAGTAGGCATCCTGACCTTCCTAAACATCTGGAACGAGCTGTTCATCAGCCTCGTCCTGCTCCACACGCCCTCGACGGAGATGGTTACCCCGACGCTTGCCCAGCTGAGCGGGCGCTTTACCACCGACATCCCCCTTCTCATGGCGGGCCTCTTCCTCGCTGCGCTGCCCACGCTGCTCCTTTACCTCGTCACAGCGCGCGTCTTCATCCGAGGCATGCTCGCTGGGGTCGTGCGATGAGCACAGTGGGTAGGCGCCGGACGGTGAGCGTGAACGCCGGCCCGCACGCCGGCAGGCGCGCACTCGTCACCGGGGCGGCGAACGGCATCGGACGCGCCATCGCGCGCCGCCTGACCGCCGGCGGCGCGACGGTGACGGCGCTCGATGTTGAGCCCGTGACGGACGACGCCTGGCCGGCTGTGCGCTACGACTTGTCCGAGACGTCCGGCCTCGAGGCGCTCGTCGAGCAGCTTGAACTCGACGGCGCCGGCGTCGACATCCTCGTCAACGCGGCCGGGATCCAGGGTCACTTCGACCTGGCGCAGCCTTCTGCCGAGGTCCTGCGCCACGTGCTCGCCGTCGACCTCGAGGCCCCCTTGCTACTCGCCAGCCTGCTCGGCGTCCGCATGGCAGACCGCGGCTACGGACGCATCCTCAACGTGACCAGCGTCCATGCCGCTCTCGGCGAACGCGGCGGGCTTGCTTATGACAGCGCGAAAGCTGCCCTCGAGCAGGCCACGAGGACCCTGGCCATCGAGCTAGGTGGCGGCGGGGTGTTGTGCAACGCAGTGGCCCCGGGCTTCGTCGAGACGCGGATGGCGGTCGTGGACGGGGTGCTCGAGACGCGCACCCGCCGCTTCAAGGAACTGTACGTGCGAAGTGGTCGGATCCCGCTACAGCGCGCCGCCGAGGCAGAGGACATCGCCGGCCTTAGCTCGTGGCTGTGCTCCACGGACAATACCTACGTGACCGGCCAGGTGATCCGCGTTGACGGCGGGATGTCGGTGACCTTATGAGCGGGCGCCAGGCGAGGCCGAGGAGCACGCCCTCTGTCGGCCTGGAGCACCCTTCAGCCGGACGCGCGGAAGCCGACGGAATAACCCCGAACGGAAGGTCACGGCGCGTGAGCGCGCTGGCGAGCGCGGTCAACGAGGCACCACCGGCCGGGGGGGCCCAGCTCACAGGGGCAGACCGGGTTCTCGCCACCTTGAAGGTGCTCGCCTGCCGGCCCGAGGGAGCGGGGCTGCACGACCTCGCTCGCCAGCTCACTTCGCCGAAATCGAGCGTCCACCGGGCGCTCGCTGCGCTCCGGCGAGCGGGCCTGGTTGACCAGGACCGCAGCGGCCGGTACTGGGTCAGCTGGGAGCTGTTGCACCTTGCCTTCGACTATTACGAACGCCTCGACAACGTGAACCGCGTCCGCCCCGCGCTCGTCGCGCTGAGCGAGCGCTTCGGCGAGACGGTGCACTACGCCACCCTGGATGGCGCGGAGGTGGTCTACCAGGCCAAGGTGCAGCCGGCCGCGCCGCTCTTTCACATGAGCTCGAGCGTCGGCGGGCGCAACCCGGCCTACTGCACCGGCGTCGGCAAGGCGATCCTCGCCTTCGAGCTGAATGACCGCGCCGCCGTGGACAAGTTCGTGGCTGAGCACGGCCCGCTCGTCGCCCGCACAGCCAACACGATCACCGACGCTGACGCGCTGCACAAGGACCTCGCGGCAACGCGCCGTCGCGGCTACGGGCTCGATCGCGAGGAACGGGAGCGAGGCGTCGTCTGCCTTGGCGTACCGGTCTTCTTCGCCTCGACGACAGTGCCGGCAGGGGCCATTAGCATCGCCGCCGTCGCGCATCGCACGCCACTCCATGAACTGCAGCGTCGAGCCGGCGAGATCCGGGAAATCATACGACGCGAGCTCGGTCGGGTGCTTCCCTGAGGGGCGGCCCAACCATCGGTCGCCCGCCCCGAACGGCACACCCGCGGCGCGGCGGGCGCCGGTTGGTTTAGCTCTTGGACGAAGCTAAGTAGCTCTGCATCTGCGCTTGCATGCTCGAAGCGGCGCTCGATGGGCTGGTTGTACCGCTGAACACTGCATTGTTGGTCTGGTACCAGTAGGAGCAGATGCTGCCCGGCATAATGTTGTCGAAGGCCTCGGCGAGGTAGTAATGCTGGACCTTAATGTAGTTGTAGACCGAAGCGAGCAACGGCTGCGCTTTGATGAAGGCGGGCGTGAGCGTGAAGGACGTGTTGTTAGGGAGCTGCCCGAGCTCGTTCACTGCCAGCGTCTGTACCTTCACCGAAGTCAGGAACTCGATGAGCTTCAGGTCGTCGGCGACGTGCTTCGAGTTCTTGAAGATCACGTAAGTGTTGTTTGGGCCCCCCGATAGCGCGTGCGGGTACTTCGAGCCGGGCAACGCCGGCACGGGGAAGAGCCCGACGTTGTCAAGCCCGAGGCCGGCCGTGATCTGCGAGTCGTAGTACTCGCCGGTGATGGTCATGGCCGCCTTGCCTGCCGCGTACTCGGCGATGCCACTCGTGTAGGTGAGCGACGGGGCGTCGGAGTTGGTGAGGCCGTCGGCGTAGAGCTCGTGCCACGCAGTGTACGGCCCGGTGAGCGTGGGGCTGTTGAGGGAGGACTTGCCGTTGTACATCTGCAGCACGCCGTTATCGCCCACGAGGCCTGAGATCAGGGCGTCCTCGGTCCAGGCTCCAAAGTACCCCTCCTTCTCGCCAAACTCGAAGGGGGTAATGCCGTCCGCCTTGAGCTTCTTGGCGAGCGTGATGAGCCCCGCCCAGGTCTGCGGGAACGGCCCGGTGATACCGGCCTTCTTGAAGTCTTCCTTGTTGTAGTAGACGACGTACCAGTAGCCGGCTCCGTAGGGGACGCCGTAGATCTGGCCGTTCGACGAATAGCCCGACGTGTCGAACTGCCAACCGTCGTAGAGCGAAGCGATGTAGGACTTCGACAGGTGGCTATTGAGCGGTTCGAGGTATTGGGCGTTCTGCAGTACCTGGCCCCCGGTGTACAGCTGGGCGACGTCGGGGGTCGTCCCGGCGACCTCTGAGGACCGCAACAGCGTCTCGAACGATGTCGACGCGGCGAAGGGCTGCTGAATGAGGTCGACCTTGATGTCCGGGTTTTGCCGTTCGAACATCTCGACACCGGTGTGGACGAAGGACTTCGACAGCGGGACTGTCGCGCTGCCCGCCGCAAGCGGGTCGTTCCACATCGTGATGGTCGTCACGCTGGTCGTGGAAGGCCTTACGCTCGCTCCGGCGACAGCCGCGTCCGAAGCGGCGAGCGCCACCCCCACGCAGATACTGAGACCCACACGCAGAGTGCTCGAACGGGAAACCTGGCGCCGCAGTCCCCTAGCGGCGTGTGGCTCACGACTTGCAATGTTCATGTCAACACCCCCGAGCTCGGTCATCCCAAGCCATCACGACGTTCCCAATCGGCAGAATTCCGAATATCGGAACGGTCGTCCACAACCTTCCTTATCGCGAGAGTATAAATTGGGTCGTCGCTCGGGTCAAGCCGCTCGTCGGGGGCAATATCGACCGCGGTGACGGGAGGGTGGAGCAGGTGGAGGGAAGGCTTGCCGACCGTGTCGCTCTAGTTACGGGGGCCAGCAAGGGCATCGGGCGGGCGGTGTCGATCGCGCTCGCCGCCGCGGGAGCACGGGTCTGTGCCAGCGGCCGCAACCTCTCAGGGCTCGAGAAGACCGTGCGGGCGATCGAGGAGGCAGGAGGTTCGGCGCGCGCCTACCCATGCGATATCTGTGACGACGCAGCCGTCTGCACCATGGTCGAGTCGGCGACGGCGGACTTTGGCCCGATCCGCATTCTGGTGAATAACGCCGGCATCGATGACGACACTCCGTTCCTCGACGTCGAACGAGCCCGCTGGCGGGAGGTCATCGGCACGAACCTCACCGCCGCCTTCGTCGTCGCGCAAGAGGTCGCCAGGCGCATGGCGTCTAGCGGCGGAGGTGTCATCCTGCACACGGCGTCGATCGACGCCCATGGCGCCGACGGCCCCTACGTCGCCTACAACGCTTCCAAGGCGGGGTTGCTCGGCCTGAACCGCACCATGGCGACGGAGCTAGCCCGCTACGGTATCCGGTCCAACTGCGTTAGCCCAGGTTTCACGAGGACCGAGATGACCGAACTGGCGGTCGGGCCCGACCTACTGGAACATCTCGACGGCTCCTTCGACCGGGTACCCATGCGCCGGCTGGTCGAGGCTGAAGAGGTCGCCAACGCCTTCGTATTCCTCGCCTCTGACGAAGCGAGCGCCATCACCGGAGCTGAGTTGCGTGTCGACGCCGGCTTAACCGCCAACCTTTACATCCTCGAGACTCTGCCGAAACCTGGTTGAGCATCGTCCCGCCGCCCCGACCCGGCCCGGTAGCCATAAGTCGGCTCGCCAATTCGAGACCGTCCCACGAAATTCGTTCGGGCGCCCCAAATGGTCCTACCGCCTCTTTCCGCGGGGGAAGCCGCCCTGTGAACATCCATTACGGAGCACCCCAAAGCTCGTGCGCCGTCCCTCCCAATAGCCTGTCGACGTCAGCCGGACGCAGGGCGGGAATGGACTCTATGGCGCGGATCGGAGCCTCATAACCGATATCGGGGTCGACGAACGGGAAGTCCGAACCCCACAACATGCGGGAGGGCCCAAACACGTCTAGAGCCGCTTGAAGCACCGGCAAGACGTCGGGGTACGGGGCCGCTGAGGTTGAGAAACGGGATAACCCGGCGATCTTTAGCCAGCAATTGTCGAACCCGGACAACTCGGTCAACCTGGCCGTGGTTGCCGCCGGCTGGCCAGTTTCGGGTAGGCCCAGGTGGTCCACTACGAACCGCGTACCGCGGTGTCGGGTGAGAATTGTCTTTACAAGTTGGTGGTGAGCCGGCGTGGCACGAAGGCATATCGGCACCGCCAGCGCCTCTAGTTGTGCCCAACCCTGCGCATCGGCTTGCACAGCCGCCCGCTCCGGGTCCAACGACAGGTTGACTCGCAGGCCAACACATCTTGCTTCTTTGACCAGGGCGGCGGCGGCAGTCCCGCCGCCCGGGTCGGCTGGGTCTACGAGCCCGATGGGAAGGAAACGGTCCGGGTAAGCCTGCACCGTTTCCAGCATCAACCGATGATCGGTGCCGTACACGGACGGCTGCACGAGGACGGCGTGGCCCACGCCGGCACCGTCCATGGCCGCCAGCAACGTCACCGGTTCGGCCGGGCCGCTCGGGGTATAGCCCATTGTCGGTTGCCAGGGGTACTTCTCAGGGTCGAGCGCCCACACGTGGGCATGGCTGTCCACGACCGTCCGGCCTGGCCCGTTCGAAATGCCCTGCATTCAGCTCACCGGCGGGAGCCCCGCCCGCCCACGGGCGGCGTTGGCCGTCGCGAGTAACCCGTCCCGTAGGGTTACACCCGGCCTGAAACCGATTTGGTCGAAGGCCGGGCCGGGGTCGTAATCTGCTACCAGGTCGGTGGTGCCGGGCAACATCTCCAGTTCCGCACCTGGGAACAGCTGGCTCAGCAGGTCGCCGGCCTGGCGGGTGGTCGCCACTTCGCTGCTGAGAGTGAGAGCGAACGACGCGGGCGGTCGGGCGGCCATAGCCAGGAGGACGGCCCGAGCCGCATCGGCGACGAACATCCAGGCCCGCTTTTCGTCGGCGAACTCGACAGTGCACGGCCTGGAAAGCGCCGCCGCCTCG
>JASHVH010000430.1 GCA_030039575.1 Acidimicrobiales bacterium
GGTTCTCCATCATCAGCACCACGACGTGGTCGATCTCTGGCACTAGATGGCTGCCCTCGGGCAGGTCCGGGCGAGGCCGCGGTCCCACAAAAGCCGCCGAGCGGCGGTGATGCCAAAAGCCGGCGGTCGATCGTTCGACCCGGCCGACCCGGCCATTGCGCGCCACCACCGCTATATCGTCGCGCCTAGGCCGGAACACCGCGAGGTGTGTGGACGGGAGCGAAGACCTCACCGGAGCACAACCACGGTTATCTGTCTATTAAGCCCACCGTGAGTCATTGGCGATGACGATGAACGCTGGCACACCTCCCTGGAAGAGCAGACGCAAGGCCAACACGTTTAAGTATCAGTGCACCCCGAAACCTATCCGTGTAGCGCAAGGCCAGGTCGCACGGATCTCTGCTTCCCGGCCCGAGGTAGCCGCACAAAGTAGGACCAACGACGTCGAGACCCCGAGGAGGACCGGGCGATGACTGTGCACGAGGCCGAAGCCGCGGCGGTCAAAGACCGCTCACCGGGCAGGCCGTTATGGGCCCGCTACGGGTCTTTTCTGGTGGCCATCACCCTTGTGCCCACGACCGCGGCCGGTTGCTTCCCGTCCGTTGCGGGCGCCCAGGCACCCTGGAAGGGCTCTAGCCTGGTGGGGCGGGGCCCCAGGCTGGGCCTTTTAGCTCCGGGCCCCTACACCGGACACTTCAGCGGGACCTTCGAAGAGCACCCCCTCGGGACCGCGGTCCTTAGCTTTCATGGGACGGCCCTCTTCGCTACCCGCGGGCCAGCCGGTACGTGGTTGTTTACCTCTGGTTCGCTCGCATGGAGGATTTCCGGGCACCATGACGGCTGCACCAGTTCCGGGTCCGGCACAGACCCTTTGAACACGGGCAACATCGAGGGGAGCATCACTGTCAACCACGACGTCGGCCGCCCGCTCTTCGTCCCGGGTTTGGCGACCGTCGCAGAGGGTGAGTACCTGGCCTGGCTCACCCCCGCCAATGATGGGGTGGGGCCGTCAATGGTCGAGAAAACCAGCTGCCCTCCCAGCAGCGGGTTCCCCGCTACTGGTACCTCAAATGCGGATTACTGGGAGTTCTACCTGTACACCGGCGTCAAGAAAAGTGCCAATTTCCGGTCACTCTCTGGGACCGAACACTTCGGGATAACCTATACGCTCAACGACGCGTGGAGCTTCTACGAGACGTAACCGGATGCCGTGGATCCTCGATGTGCGGAGGGCGACGTCGACCAACCTCCCGACTTCAGACAAGGTCATGCCGGGGCGGAAGACCCGACGAGGACGAGGACCGTCGCCGGAATGGTGGTGGCAACCAGGAGGTGCACCGGCCTATGAGAACGGTCCAGAGCGGGTGTGCGTACGCTGCTTATGAGTGCGGTGGCTGGGAGGTTCCTCAACCGGGCCCGCTTCCTCATGAACACGATGGGGAGCCCAATGGAACAAACCGTCCACCCCTGCCTCCGCGCAATGGGGCTCTGAACGCCAGACATACCGCCATCACCTCGGGCGGACCACAAATCCGGCCAGCGCCCGGGTGGCGCCGTTCTTCCGAGATGGACACCGAGGTTGCTACCGCTTGGGGTCGCCTGTTCGGGCCCGAACTAGAAGGCGGGTGTGGGCCCAAAATGCGCCCTGGGGGCAGGCCGGTTTCGCCAGCGATGCCAAGGAACTCGCCGCCGTTCTTCTCGACACCCCGGCCCTTCTCGCGGCGCAGAACGGCCTGGGAGGAGAAACTCCATTGGTCAGCCAGCCCCATCGCCTGGCGGCCCACTAGGGCTCGGCTCGCCCCCCAAGGTGCTTGGACAGGAAGCTCTCAGCCGCGGACGCGAAGCGAAGGCGGTTCTCCGGCTTGGCGAAACCGTGGCCCTCGTCTGGGAAGACGATGTACTCGTGCGCTATCCCCTTCTCGCGCATGGCGGCCACGATCTGCTCGGACTCAGCTTGTTTGACCCGGGGGTCGTTAGCGCCCTGGCCAATGAGTACCGGGATCTTGATGTCGTCTACCTTTGATAGTGGAGAGCACGCCCAGGTGAATTCCGGTTCGGTGTCAGGGTCAGCCCCCCGCAGGCGGAACTGCTTGGCCACTGCCGCCCAATAGGGCGGAGCGCTCTCGATGAGCGTCTTGAGGTTGGACGGCCCGCAGATGTCAACAGCGCAACAAAACAGGTTGGGTGTGAAAGTGGCGCCCACCAGGGCGGCATAGCCACCGTAGGAACCGCCGTAGATGCCCACTCGCTGCGGGTCGGCGTAGCCCTTGTCGGTCACCCATTGCACCGCGTCGACCAGGTCGTCGTGCATTTTGCCGCCCCATTCCTTGTCACCGGCGTTGACGAAAGCCTTCCCATAGCCCGTCGAGCCCCTGAAGTTCACCTGAACGCACAAGTAACCGCGGTTGGCTAACCACTGGACATCGGGTTGGTACCCCCAGACGTCCCGGCTCCATGGCCCGCCGTGTACGTCGAGCACGGTGGGCAGCCCGGTGCGCTCGGCGCCAACCGGGAACGTGAGGTAGCCGTGGATGGTCAGGTCGTCACGCGACGTGAAACTGAACGGCTCCATAGGTGCCAGCGTGTAGTCCTGCAGCTCGGGTTGGTTTACGAAGAGGAACCGGGCAGAGAGCGACGACCGGTCGTAGAGGTACGTGGCCACCGGGCCGTCGTCCGCCACGAAAATGACCGTCCAGAACCGGTCGGCGTGGTCTCGACTCGTGACACGCAGGTCACCCGGGTGCACTGCCCTCAGGACAGCGATGTCCTTTTCCAGCGAGTGGTCCAAGACGATAGTCTCCAGACGGTCGCGCAAGACTTGGACCAGCTGCACCTCGCGGCTGTCGGGATGAAGCTCCACCCCGGCGACGTCGTAGACGGGATCCTCGAAGAGCACCTTCTGCTCGCCAGTGGACAGGTCGGCCAGCACGAGCCGGATCGAGTTGGCGTCTTTGGACGACCGCAGGTACAGCCCGTTCCCCTCCGCCGTGGTGTGGACCGGCGTGCTGGTGAGGGCATCCTCGAAGTCAAAGGTTTGGAACACCGGCCACTCCAGCGCGTCGGGACCTGGTGGCCTGAGGCAGAGGTCGAAAGCTCCGCTCGGCGTGGGGCGCATTCCCCCGACGACCCGAAGGTCGTCGTCGACGATCCAAGCCGGCCCAAGTAGGGAATAAAAGCCAGGGTTTTTTTCGAGTAGGTCGAGCCTCCCAGTGTCGAGCTGAAGCAGGTACAGGTCGTGCACCGACGCGTTGTCCCTATTGAGGCCGACGACCACCTCGTGGGGCCGTAGCTTTGATAAGCCGAGCAACTGGGCCTGGACACGATTGAAGGGGGTAAGGTCGGCAACGTCGCCGGACTCCAGGTCCACACTGTAAAGCCGCCAGTTCTCGTCGCCACCCTGGTCCTGAACGAAG
>JASHVH010000431.1 GCA_030039575.1 Acidimicrobiales bacterium
ATCTGGGAACCAAAAGGTGGCCGAGAGAACATAAATCATTCACAGATTGCCTGTGCCGGGCCGCAGCGGGGCAAGTTGCGAGGTACTGCGGTGCGTCCTTAGAAGGGCAGAGGTCGACAACGCCGGCCTAAGCGGGTGGCCTGCCCTCACCCTCCACGCCCGGCCGCCGGTAAGAAGCCACGTAGGGCGGTACGGGCGCGGTGACGGGGGCGGAGCCGTCGGCAATAGGTGAGCCGGCGACGACCCGGAAGGGCAGTTCTCCCGCCCATATGCCCCCTAAGCCCAAATCTTCCGGCTCGTCTTTGGGCCCACCAGTGCGGACCTTGGCGGAAGCCTCCATGATCTCGACCTTGACCACCCTGGTGGCCCGCAGCTCCGCTTCAGATGGGGGGCGGGTGCCAGCGTTGCGGCCGGGCACGACGTGGTCGACGAAAGCCGCCAAAGCCAGTCGCTTTTCCTCCCAGTCCTCCACCTCGTGGGCAACGCCGAAGACGACCACCGACCGGTAGTTGATCGAGTGGTGAAAAGCCGAACGAGCCAGCACCAGGCCGTCAACCAGCGTGACGGTAAGGCAAACGCTGTCGCCCTCCACGGCGCGGCGCAACGCGTAGTTGGCGGGTGCCCCGTGCACGTAGATGACATCGCCCACCCGTGCATAGCCGGTAGGTATGACCACGGGCTCGCCGTCAACGCAGAACCCGAGATGGCAAACGAACCCTTCGTCGAGGACCGCCTCCACCGTTGCCCTGTCGTACCTGGCCCGCTCGGGGAGGCGCCGGACCCTGGTCCGAGGCCCGGGACCAACCTCGTCCCCAGCCGCAGTCGAGCTCATTTCACGAGGCTAACAGGGGGAAGCCGCAGGGGCAGGGCGCATTTCCGGCCCCGTGCCCATATGAAGAAAGCCCCTGGCCGAGGGTCCCGGCCAGGGGCTGGTAATTATGGGAGCTCACCCCGTGGGCGGGGTAAGCCGGGTTGTTTTCCGACGCCTATCGAGGCGACAGGTGGAGCGCGACGACCTCGTCCGTGCCGGAGCCCGGGCCGTTGTTCTCGCCCGAAGGTTGACCGGTCTCGTACGGGTTGGCCTGCGTGGGCCAACCTACGAAACGCTGCGAGTTGTACTCGAACCACTCAGACGCCGTGGTCATCGGGATGATCGGCAGGTTGGCGGCCACGTAGTCAGCCAGCGGGGCGAGAGCAGCAGTTTGCGCGGCCAGAGTGGGAGCGGCGGCCAGCTTGGCCAGGTCGGCATCGAGGGCCGGGCTGTTGAGGCGCTCGTAGTCGCCCGTGGCGTTCTTGCCGGTGGCGAGCGAGCTGTCCAGCCACCCGTCGAACTCGTTGTACGGCGTGAGGCCGCCGTTGGACCAGTGCATGGTCAACTGGAAGTCGCCGCTGGCCACATCCTGGTTCCAGGCGCTGACCGTGAGGCCATCGAAGGTGGCATTGATGCCGGCCGCCTTCAGTTCCTGGGCGGCTAAGGCGTCGTCATCGGCGTAGTCGGTGTAAGACGACGGGTCGACGATGCTGATGGTGACTTCCTTGCCGTTCAGGTAGAAATACCCGCCCTTCAGCGTGTAGCCGGCCTTCTCCAGGATCGAGCGCGCCTTGGCCGCTTGGGCGGTGGCCGAGTTGGTGAGCGACGCCACAGGTGCGTCCCAGGCCGAGAACGTGGGCAGCGTGAGGCCCGTGGCGCTGGTGACAGGATCCTCGAGGCCGGCTTCACCCTCGTCTGCGATAAGCGTGCGGTTAACCGCGGCGCTGATGGCCTGGCGGACAGCGAGCTGGTTGGTGGGCCACTCGGTCAGGTTGGGCTCGAGGCTGTTCGTGCCTCCAGGCGCCTCCCAGTAGCCGTGGTACTGGGGGGCCTTGTCTACGAAGTCCTTTTGCAGGCCGGGGATGAAGTTGCCGGTCCAGTCGATCTGGCCCCCGAACAAAGCGGTGAGGGCGCCGGTGTTCGAGGTGTAGACGGGGAAGTAGACGTCCTGGATCTTCGGCGCCCCTTGCCAGTAGTTGGGGTTGGCCTTCAGCGTGAAGCCCTCAGGCGTGAAGGTGCTCAGCATCCACGGCCCCGTGCCTACGGGGTTGGCGTCGGTATAAGTGGCTGGGTTGCCGACGCTGGCCCAGATGTGCTGGGGCAGTACCACTGTGCCGGCAATGTTCTCCAGGTTGGTGTACTGGGCCGTGGCGAACGTCAGGGTGACCGTGTCACCCGAGCTGGTCACGCTGGTGGGGTCCACGCCGTCGAAGTTAATGGCGGGGTACTTCTTCATCAGGTTGAACGTGAAGACGACGTCCGCCGGCGTGAACGGCGTGCCGTCGTTCCACTTAACGCCGCTGCGGATCGTGAACGTGATCGACTTACCACCGTTGCTCCAGGCGAACTTCGTAGCCAGCCACGGGTAGTACTTCGGCGGGGCGGCGAGGTCGAACTGGATGAGCGGCTCGTAAATGAGCCCGGTGGCGCCCATGCCGTACGGGGCGGCAGTCGGGGCGAGAGGGTTGAAGTCCTGAGTTATGGTGTTCTCGGGCGAGCTCTCCATGATAAGCGGCGGCGAGCTGGCGGACGAGCTGGCGGCCGGGAGCACCGTGAGCAGCCCTGCGCTCAACAGGCTGGCCGTGGCGGCGGCAATAACCTTACGGTGGTGCAATGTCTTTCCTTTCAATTTACCCCTCCTGAGAAAGGGTTGGTTTTTTCTTCAAACGAGTGGGCCCCCTAACCCCTCATGCGCCACACCCCCTTCGCTCTGGTGGAATAGTTGTGGCGCAGCAACATCCAGGCGCCAGCAAGCGGCCGCGCGAGCCGAGGAAATTCGCATCAAGGGCGGGTCCTCGCTGCGGCAGCGGTCTTGCGCAAATGGGCACCTGGGGTTAAAAGGGCATGCTCCCGTCACCCGGGGAGCACTTTCGACATTACGGGCCGCTCTTTTGCCACCGCTGCGCAGGATGCTCCCGATATTGTCCGGGTCCGGCGCCGATGCCACGAGCAACTGCGTATAAGGGTGGGCCGGCTCCTGGGTCAGCTCTTCCGCCGGGCCCCGTTCGACGATCTGGCCGGCGTACATGACGAGCACTTCGTCCGAAAAGTAGCGGGCCGAGGCGATGTCGTGGGTGATGTAAAGTAGAGCCAGGTGGAACCGCTCCCGGAGATCATCGAGAAGGTTCAGCATTTCTAGCCGGATCGAGACGTCGAGCATTGAAACCGGCTCGTCGGCCAGCAGGACGCTCGGCTGAGCGGCGAGGGCACGGGCAAACGACACGCGCTGGCGCTGGCCGCCAGAGAGCTCGTGAGGGAACTTGGCCAGGAACTGGCTCGCCGGTGTGAGCCGGACCTGCTCCATCAATGCCGTGAGCTCCGGGTCGAGCTCGGCTTTGGACCGTTTGTTCTGGTGCAATTTCACCGGACGTTCAAGGTGGTAACGCACGGTGTGGACGGGGTTGAGGGACGAGAACGGATCCTGGAAAACCAGCTGCACTTCGCTTTTGTACTGGCGAAAGGCCCGCCGGTCGGTTAGCGCCACCGGGTGGCCGTTTAGGTGCACCTCGCCTGACGTAAGCCTTTCCTGGCCGGCCAGCAACTTGGCCACCGTCGACTTCCCCGACCCACTTTCACCGACGAGGCCGACAACGGCTCCACGGTAAAGGTTGAACGACACGTCCCGGACCGCCGAAAGCACCTCTCCCCGGTGAAGCCTGAAATCCTTGTTGAGCGATATGGCCTGCATGGCCAGCGGTCCCCGGGCGGCGGCCGGCGACTCGATGGCGACGGCGCCGTCCTGGACCGGCTCGGCAATCTCCTCGGCCTTCATTGAGCGCTTATCGCCTCTGGTTGCAAGCCGTCGGGTGCCCCGTTGCTACGCGTACCTCGCGGCGGGACCGGTGTGCCAGGCAGGACGAACGGGCAAGCCGTCACGTGGTCGGGGTCGGCCGAGGTGGCAACTTTGGCCAGGCTCATATCAATATCCTGGCAGGCAGTCGTGCCGTACGGGCATCGCGGCAAAAAGGAGCAGCCCGGGGGCAGGTTACGCAGGTCGGGAGGTGTCCCCGGGATGCCGGCAAGTTCTCGGCGCGGACCGCGCAACGACGGGAAGGAGTTGAGCAGGCCTTTGGTATAAGGGTGAGCAGGCTCGTGGTGTATTTCTTCGGACGACGCAATTTCCACCAGTTTCCCTGCGTACATAACTGCCACCCGGTCGGCCAGTTCCAGCAATAGGGACAGGTCGTGGGTGATGAAAAGCACGGCGAAAGAAAGCCGCTCTTTCAACTCCACAATCTGAGCGAGGATGTCCCGCTGCACCACGACATCGAGAGCAGTAGTGGGCTCGTCCATGATCACGATCTCTGGTTCGGTGGCCAGGGCCATGGCGATCATGACTCGTTGGCGCATCCCACCCGAGAGCTCGAAAGGGTAGCTCTTCATCCGGTCCCGGGGGATGGACACAAAGTCCAGCAACGACGCCACCCTTTCGACGGCCTCGTCCTTGCTCAATTTCATATGCGCCTCGACGACGTCGAGTATCTGGTCGCCCACGCTTAGCACCGGGTTGAGCGCGTTCATGGCGCTCTGGAACACGATCGATATCTCGCGCCAGCGCAGGACGTTGAGCTCCTCCGGCCGTTTGTCCAGTACCTCCACCCCTGACGGGAAACGCCGGCCCCTATAAACGACGCTCCCGCCCGTTATTAAGGCGGGTGGACGGAGAAGGCGGCAGGACCCGTACGCCAGAGTCGATTTGCCCGAACCGCTTTCCCCTGCCAATCCGACGACCTCGCCGGCGTGAAGCGCAAGGTTGACCCCGTCGACGGCCCGCACGTCGCCCCGGTCAGTCCTGTAGACCACCGAGAAATCGGAAATATCCAGGATGGGTTCGTCGCCACCGCCGTTTGCCCCCAGTGTGCTCGCCTTCGAGCCGCTGAGTTCGGTGCCCGTGGCGGCGGTCGTGGTCAAGGCAGCGGCCCGGCGACCTCAGTGGGCCGCTCTGTCAATGCCTCGCGCGAGAACGAATGCAAGAAAGCCGCGACTCGACTGGGGCGACGCTGCGAGTGCCCGAGAACCGGGGTCGGGTCCGTCTGGCCCCACCACCGGCCGCCGACCTTGATGGTACCGCTGCCGCTGCGCAGGCGCGGGTTGCCCAGTTCGTCGATCCCGAAGTTCAACAGCACGAGGCCGGTGCCGATCAAAGCGACCAGGAGGCCGGGCGGCACGAACCACCACCACGCGCCCAGAGTAAGCGCCTGGTCGCTCTGAGCCCAATAGAGCATCGTCCCCAGGCTCCAAGTGTTCAGGTCGGCCAGGCCGATAAAAGCTAAGGCGACCGAGGCGCCGATGGCGTACAGGACGACGCCAACAAAGCTGGCCGCGATCAGGCTGATCTCATTGGGCATGATCTCGAACATGATGATGTGCCAGCCGCGCTCACCCGTCTCGCGCGACGCCGCCACAAAGTCGCGATTGCGCAGTGCAAGGGTCTGGGCCCGGATCACGCGGGCGCCCCACGGCCAACCGAGAAAAGCCAGGACCAATATCGTGGCCGTCTCGCCCTTTTGGGGCAGGTAACCGAGGAGGACCACAAGCAACGGCAGGGCGGGAAGGACGAGGAAAACATTGGACAACAAAGAGAGGACCTCGTCCCACATCCCCCCGAGGAAGCCGGCCGAGATGCCTACGATCACCGCTATAACGGTGGCCACGACGCCCACGAAGAGCGCCAGCTCCAGGGTCATCCTCACCCCCGTGAGGAGCTGGGACAGCACGTCCTGGCCGTTTTGCGTAGTCCCGAGGAGATGGGCGGCGCTGGGCGCGTTTAACGAGAGGCTCGGGTTAGGGTTCTGGTACGAAGGGTCGTACGGGGCCAGAGTGGGGCCGATAATCGCGATCAGGACGAAAAAGCCTAGAAGCAACGCCCCGACTTTCGCCTTGGGTGGCAAGCGCCGCCACCACCCGAAGCGCTCCCGTTTCTCGCGTTCGCGTTCTGCCGGGGGGGTTACCCCTGTATCCACCATCAAGGCTGCCATCAGGCGCTCCTTGCCCGGGCACGGGGGTCGATCAACACGTACACCACGTCAACGATGAGGTTGGCGAACAGCACGGCGAAAGTGATCACCAGGAATATCGCCTGCATCAGGGGGTAATCGTTTGACGTCACCGCATTGACCAACAACAGGCCCACACCCGGGTACGAAAAGACGATCTCCATCACGATGGCGCCCGAGACGACAAAACCGAGGGCATTGGCAAACCCTGACAACTGCGGGAGGATGGCGTTGCGGGCTGCGTACCCGAGGACGACCCGTTTGTGAGGCAAGCCCTTGGCCTGGGCGGCAAGGACATAATCCTCCCCGGTAGTGGTGATCATCACGTTGCGCATCGTCAACATCCAGCCGGCGACATTGGTGATGATGAGGGTGAAGGCAGGCAGGAGCGAGTGGTAGACAGCGCTGCTTATGAATTGCCAGTTCCAACCGGGGATGTCGCCACCGGCATAACCCTGCCCCAGCGGGAAAATCTTGGCGCGGAGGGCGAGTAGTTCGATCAGGATGAGGGCCAGGAAGAAATACGGCACCGCCTGCAGGAAGGTAAGCCCAGGGAGCACCCGGTCCAGCCAGCCCCCGCTGCGCCAGCCGGCGAGGATGCCAAGACCCGTACCGATAACGAAAGCAATTATCGTCGCCGTGCCCACAAGGGTGATGGTCCAGGGCACCGTTTGCGCCAGCAAAGCGGAAACTTTGGCCGGGTACTCGGTGACGTCCGTACCGAAGTTGAAATGGATCACGTCGTACAGGTAGTTGACGTACTGATGCCATAACGAGCCTGGGTGGCCTACCCCGAGCATGGCCTCGAGCGCCTTGTAGGCAGACGGCTGGAGGCTCGGGAACTTGGACATTATGTCCTCGACGGCGTTGCCGGGCATAAGCCGGGGGATAAAAAAATTGATGGTCAAAGCCACCCAAGCAGCAACGGCGTAGAAAGCCAGGCGGCGGACAATGAACCGCATAACTCCCTAGCCTCTACCCACCCTGCGTGCACTCATGGCTTTCGACCCCTGTCACCACTGCGTCACCTACTAATGGTCCTACTCCCAACCGACTGGCCCGTTAGCAAAGTCGCCCCGAAGCGTCGCTGGAGCCTACCCTGCCGCTTGCCGGACTTCATGGCAGTGAGGCCGGGCCCGGCCCGCTGCTGCTGGTGGAGCTTGCGTCTCAGTACTCGTCGTGCTGGGTCGGTGCACCTCCGGTGTACGTGCCACTACAACCAGTGGCTGTCGACTTTCTTTAAGATGAGGGCTCAAGTCTTCGCTTTTGCTTAGTATAAGTCCAGCCGGGGCGAGCACACCGGGCCTTGCCGGGGACACCATCTCTTCATGTTCCACGGTTGTAATTCACTTTGTTAAGGTTTTGTCTCAAGTCTTGACTTTTGCCTATTGTAAGTCTCGCAGCTGCGGTGGGTGAGCCGATGCGGAAGGGCAACTTCCCACCCAGGCTGACTGGATGGCTACCCCAACCGAGGACGGCTACCCGGCCTTCTACGTCACACCGAAAGTGACCAGCTTCCAAGGTTACGGATGGGGCAGTTTCGTGGTCTTTATCGACACCAGCGCGACGCTGTTCGACGCAAAGGCGTACGAGGCGCCCGACACGCCCGGGGCCCAGTTCCACGACCTGTGCACCGTATGGGCCGTCGGCTCGGGCGGAGACAACTCGATCATCGATGGCGTTGGTGGCCCTGACACGTCGGCCGACCCCGGTTCGGTCATCGCCGTCGACGTCGTAAGTTACCCGCCTTCGTCCTAGTTCGGCCGGCCGGCCAGAAGGGCCGTCTCGCTGTTCGGGCCGGCCTCCCGGATGGAGGCGGCCGGCGTAGGGATGCAAGCCGGCTGGCCGGGTGCTGCGATCAACCAGACAGCCGGGAGCCAACAGGGTTCCCGGCTGTTCTTTTGTCCCCCGTTTGACCTGGTCAGCCGGCCAAGGATGGCGGCGTCCAGGGAAACAGCGCTACCATCGGGGGGCGGCGAGCTGGGACTGCCGATCGGACTTACCAACGTGGGTACCCGGGTGAGCTTGTCTTCGCACAATTCGAGCAAATGGCTTGCTCGACTCGCCGCGACGTCAGGGGGCGCGCTCTTCGCCATGGGCCTGGCGCTGGGGACGCTGGTAGCGCCGAACGTGCCCGCAGACGCCGACACCACCCCGATGTCAACCCCATTGCTGCCACCGTCGTCGTCATCCGTGACCACCACGACTGCGGCGACGACAACAACCAGCACCGGAGCCACGACGACCACCTCGAGCACGACAACGACCGTGCCCACGTCGCCGGCGGCGACAACCTCCACGACCACCCCGGCGCCGACCACCACCGGCTCCGTTACTTCCTCTGCCACCTCTACTACCTCGACAACGGGCGCGTCACCCAGCACCTCCACGTCCACGACGACGACGCCACCCGTCCAGACCGGTGAGCCGGGCACGACCACTAGCTCCCCCACGACCAGCACCACCACGCCGGAAGCCCCGACGGGGTCGGTGCCGGCCACCACCACGACGAGTTCTCTGCTGGGGACGCTGCCATCGGAGACGCCGTCGAGGGCACCGGAGGGCACAACCACCACCTTGACCTCGACATCGACCACCTCTACGACCGTCCCCGACGTGGTCAGCCGGCCTAAACGGACCACCAACCCGAGCCCGGCCTCGTCGACGTCGTCGACGACCTCGACTACATCCGCCGCCGCGGAACCGGCGAGCCGCCCGAACACGACGACAACGGCGCCCACTACGACCACCTCTACGACGGCGCCCACTACGACCACATCGACGGTGCCCCGCTCAACCACATCGAGCAGCACTCCGACGACCCTCGCCCGCAAGCCTCGTACTACCCCGACCACCCGGGACACGCCGCCCGGGATCGTGGCCACCCCGGTGGTCTCTGTCCCGACCCATGCCAAGGCCGGTCAGCGGGTGGCGCTCAGCGGTGCCGGCTTCAGCCCCGACAGCCAGGTGTCGATCGTTTTCGAGGGCCCCCGGCGGGTGGTCGTGGGCTCAGCTGTTATCGGCTCCGACGGAAAGTTCCAAACTTCTGTCATCGTGCCCCACACCCACCCCGGTCAGGACAAGCTGCAAGTGGTCGGGACGTCATCGTCGGGCAGCGTCACATCGTTGGCCGAGCCTGTAATGCTCCTGGCCGATGCGACCAAACCGGCCGGCAATGGCGACCGGCACGTCGCCGAGGCAGTGCTCATCACCCTCTCGATCGCCATCCCGGTCATCACGTGGTTCGTGCTCCAACTGCTCGGGCGGAAGCGCAAGCTGACCGGCGGGGAACCGTAGGCCAAGGCCAAATTCCTCCATGGGCCCCCTCCCCAAGCCCTGGTCGCCGCGGGCACCTACCTGCGACGCCGAGGCGCGTGGCGCTCCCGGAAGGCGGTACGCGATCATGGGCGAATGGGTGTACGAGAAAACTGCCGTCACTACGTCCAACGCAGTACGTCGGGTGGCGACCTTCTCCAACGCTGCCGGTTGGGCGCCGCACAGGACACACCCTTTGCTTGCCCGGACGGGTGCCTGTTCTTCGAGCCCAGAGTGCTTTCGACGGCGGGGTGGGCCCAGGAAGCGGACAAGCCGATGTCCAACACGGCCTGGGGCCTCGCCGGCATGCCGGCCCCTCCCACCAGAGGCACGTCGGCCAACAGGGCGAGCAAGAACAAGAAGAAGGGCCGCAAGCCCCGCTGAGACGGGTGGGCCCGCTGTTAGCCCTCGACCGGGCCGCCCAGCCAATCGACCTTGATGCCGGTCGAGGTCAACCAGGCGATAGCTGAGTCCAGCGCCTCCCGGCTACCGGACAGCTCGCAGACGATCCAGCCCGTGTTCTCCTCGACGTTGGCCCGCCTTATGTTGGCTATGACCCCGTGGTCGAGTGCGAGCCGGGAGATGACCGGTTCGCCGACGAGGTCCTCCGGGAACGTCAGCCTGGCGCGCACAGATGCAGCCGTCACCTTGTTGCCTCCTTACGACCGGTCACTGCTCGATCAGTTATGGCACCCCTGAGGCTTTGAGCCCGGCGTTCAGGTTGCCCGAGCGAAGCCCCTCAAGGTCCAACGTGACGTAACGGTACCCGGCGCGGCGGACGGCACGGACGACTTCCTCCCTCAGCTCTAGGGCACGCTCCAGCTCGGTCAGCGGTAGTTCGAGGCGAGCGAGGTCGCCATAATGGCGCACTCGAGTGGCCCTGAAACCGAGGGCGTGGAGGCCGGCCTCTGCTTGGGAGACCGCGTCTAGCGTGCCAAGGCTCACCGGTGTCCCATATGGGACCCGGGACGCCAGGCAAGCAGCGGCCGGCTTATCCCAGGTCCGCAACCCCAAGGAACGTGACGTGGCGCGCACATCGGCCTTGGTGAAACGGGCATCGACCAACGGGAAGAGCGCCCCGGCGTCGCGGGCCGCTTCCTGTCCCGGCCGGTAGTCGCCGAGGTCGTCGACGTTGACGCCGAGGACCACCTGCGCGTCGGTGCTCCCGTACGTCGCAGCGAACGATGTGGCCAACGGAGCCAGGCACCGCATCAGCTCGTCTTTACAGTGCCAACACCGGTCCGCCCCATTGGCCCGGTACTCAGGCCTGGCGTCTTCGTGAGACTCCACTTCCTGGTAGTTGAGCTGCCACTCCCGCGCCAGGGACCGGCAGTCAGCCAGCTCGGACGGGGCCAGTGAGGCCGAAACGGCCGTCACCGCCATCGAGCCCTGTTGGCCCAGCACGGAATGGGCGACCCAGGCCAGGAAGGCGGAGTCGGCCCCACCGCTGAAGGCCACGACGACCGGGCCAAGCTCATGCAAACGCTCTCGCAGCGCTCCGAGGTCACCCATCGCGGGGACAGCCGACGAGGGCCCCGAGCAGGAGGGCTGTCACATTCATTGGCGCGCTCATTGGCACGCTTATTGCGCGACAAGGCACAGTTCGAGGACCTCCTCGATGGGAGCAACGACACCCGTATAAAACGGCCCGAAATCCGCGTAGCGGGCTGATACTTCGTCGAAGCGCATCCTGTGGACGCACTCCTTCAGGTCGTCAGGAGCCGTTGCGAACAGGGTCACACCCCATTCGAAGTCGTCCAGCCCTGTTGAGCCCGTTACGAGTTGGAGCACCCGGCCGGCGAACTTCCGGCCGCTCGCCCCGTGCTCACGCATGAGTGCCTCACGACGGTCGTAATCGAGGCTGTACCAATTGTCTTCGCCATCCCGGCGCTTGGACATGGGGTAGAAACAAATGGCCCGCTTCCCAGAGGGGGGCAACTTAGGGTGCAGGCGGGGGTCGAGGTTATCGACCTGCATCTTCCTGGCGTACTCCGACACCTCGGTCAACGACAGGTAAGAGGCGTCAAGCTCCAGGCCGGGGCGGACCAGAGCGGTCTGGGTCCGGCGCAGGGCGACCAGGTCCGGGCCCACCACCATCAAGCCGACGTCGGCCTTGTGGCCCAGCACTGCAAAGCAGACGACCTGCTGACCGGCCTCTTCGGCGGCCTTGACCGCCCGTATTATGGCCTCGGCGTCCGTGTGCGGCGTCACCTTGCAGAACAGGTGCAGGACACCCCAACCCTCGTCGGGTACAAGCGGTACCGTCATCCGCAACATGCTACGGCGGGCCCACCGTCATGCGCAGCTTGGGCCACTCGCCCGTTGAACGGCCAACGCTGCGCCGCCAAGCTTGCCTGAGCGGTAAGGCTTGCTTTGAGGGACGAGGTCAGATGATGTCCGGATGGCCAGGCAGCGTGTGAAAGGCCTGCGAGGTTCTGCCCAGCGCGCCCTGCACTCCGGAGTGCAGAAGGCGGCCCTCAAGGCGGATTACGTCTTGGGAGGCAAGCTCCGGGTCAGGGTCATTGTCGTCCTCGCCTGCGTGCTGGCCCTGTCCAGCGCAGACACCGCCACTGTGGGGGCCTCCGCCGTTGCCCTCCGCCACGCCCTGAAGATCGACAACACCGACATCGGTCTATTGGTGGCCGTGTCATCGGGAGTGGGCGCAGTCTTCTCGCTGCCGTTCGGGGTCCTCGCTGACCGGGTGAACCGCACCAGGTTGCTGGCCGCCTCCACTGTGACCTGGGGAGCGGCGATGATATGGAGCGCGACGGCCGGCTCGTTCGGCCGGCTGCTAGTGGCCCGCTTAGCGTTGGGGGCGGTTACGGCCGCGGCTGGGCCGATAGTCGCCTCGCTCGTCGGCAACTGGTTCAACGGCCACGAACGAGGCCAGATTTATAGCTACATCCTCACCGGCGAGCTAGTAGGGGCCGGGATCGGGTTCGTCGTAACCGGCGATATCTCGTCTTTCTCGTGGCGGGCGGCGTTCCTCGTCCTCTCAGTGCCGGCGTTCGTCTTGGCCTGGTTCATCTGGCGGCTACCAGAACCGCGACGCGGCGCCGCCGGCGAACTCTCGCCCGACCCCGGGACACGACCAGCGCTGCACGCCGACCCGGAAGAGGAAAAACAGGAGGAGGAGGAGGCGCCAGGCAAAACTGACGCTCAGCAGCTGGCGCTGGCCCGCGGCATCAAGCCCGACGAGCGCCTGGTCAAAATGGCCAACCCGCAGATGAAGATCATTGCTGCCACCCGTTACGTCCTGGCCGTCCGCACCAACGTGGCGCTGATCGTATCGGGCGCATGCGCCTACTTCTTCCTCGCCGGCGTGCAGACCTTCGCCCCCGAGTTCGTGTCCGAGCAGTACAGGACCAGCCAGGTGGTAGCCAACCTCCTCCTGCTCGTCCTGGGGGTCGGGGCCGTGGGCGGGATACTGATCGGAGGGCCCTTAGGTGACCTGTTGCTCCGCCGGGGCCGCATCAGCGGACGCGTGCTCGTCGCAGCCGTCGCCGCTTCGTTGAGCGCCGTTTTGTTCATCCCTGCGCTCCTTACGCGGAGCTCTGTAGCGGCCCTTCCTTACCTGGTGATCGGCGCCGGCGCTTTGACAGCTCAGAACCCGCCCATCGACGCCGCCCGGCTCGACATCATGCCCTCCTGGTTATGGGGCCGGTCGGAGGGCATCCAAACTTTCCTGCGCTCCGGCGCTCAATCCCTGGCCCCGTTGTTGTTCGGAGGCCTTTCGGACCAGGTTTTCGGCGGGGGCAGGACGGGCTTGCAATACACGTTCCTGGTCATGCTCTTACCGCTGGCGGCCAGCGCAGCAGTGCTTTTCTGGGCGGTCAAGCGCTACCCGACAGACGTGGCCACGGCGGGTCTCGTCACGGGCTCGGGGACCACCACGCCGGTGACGGACGGCTCAGGGACACCGGCGCTGGCAACAGACGGCCCCGAACCAGACGGACCGGGAGAGGAACCCTCAGAACCAGGCAGCTCCGGGGCGCGGGGCGGGGAAATTGCCAGCCCGGGAACCCGCGAGATTATCGGCCCGGAAATAACGAAGGAGCCGGAGAAGACGGCAACCGAGACCACCGGTCAGGGGCCGGCAGCGCAACCATAGGGACAGCCACCCGTCAGGCGTCCCGCCAAATGGGAAAGGGCGCCCGAAAGGGCGCCCTTCCTTTTACTGAACTGGTTATTACTAGTTCTTCGTGGAGAACCTCTAACCGCGAAGCCTAAAAGTCGTCCATGCCTCCGCCGGGAGCGCCGGCGCCGACAGGAGCCTTTTCCTCTGGCTTGTCGACGATGACGGCCTCGGTCGTAAGGAACAGGCCGACGATCGAGGCGGCGTTCTGCAGAGCCGAACGGGTGACCTTGACGGCGTCGATGACCCCGGCCTTGAACATGTCCTCGTACTTGCCGGTGGCGGCGTTCAGGCCCTCGTTGACGGGGAGGTTGCGCACCTTGTCGACGACGACCCCACCCTCTAAGCCGGCATTGACGGCGATCTGCTTGAGCGGCTCCTCGACGGCCCGGGCCACGATACGAGCCCCGACGGCTTCGTCGCTTTCAAGCTTTTCAGCCTTGTCCAGGATGGCGGCCTGCGAGCGGAGCAGGGCCACGCCACCGCCGGGGACCACACCCTCTTCGATGGCGGCCTTGGTCGTGGAGACAGCATCCTCGATGCGGTGCTTCTTTTCCTTGAGCTCGACTTCGGTGGCGGCGCCGACCTTGATTACCGCGACACCGCCGGCCAGCTTGGCCAGCCGCTCCTGCAGCTTCTCCCGGTCGTAGTCAGAGTCCGTGTTCTCGATCTCGGTCTTGATCTGGCTGATGCGGCCCTTGATGTCCGACTCGGTGCCGGCACCCTCGACGATGGTGGTCTCGTCCTTGGTGACGACCACCTTGCGGGCCTTGCCGAGCAGGTCGAGGGTGGCGTTCTCGAGCTTCAGGCCGACCTCGTCCGAGATCACCTGACCGCCGGTCAGGATGGCCATGTCCTGCAGCATGGCCTTGCGGCGCTCGCCGAAGCCAGGCGCCTTGACGGCCACGCTCTTGAACGTGCCCCGGATCTTGTTGACGATGAGGGTGGCCAGAGCCTCGCCCTCGACGTCCTCCGAGATGACCACGAGCGGGCGACCGGCCTGGATGACCTTCTCGAGCAACGGGAGCAGGTCCCGCACGGCCGAGATCTTGGCCCCGTAGAGCAAGATGTAGGGATCTTCGAGGACCGCCTCCATGCGCTCGGGGTCGGTTACGAAGTGGGCGGAAATGTAGCCCTTGTCGAAGCGCATACCTTCGACCAGCTCGAGGTCCATCCCAAAGGTCTGGGACTCCTCGACCGTGACCACACCGTCCTTGCCGACCTTGTCGATGGCCTCGGAAATCAGCTCGCCGATCTCGGTGTCGGCGGCGGAGATGCCGGCGACCTGGGCAATCTGTCCCTTGGTCTCGGTCTCCTTGGCCAGTTCTTTCAGGCTCCCAACTGAAGCGTCTACGGCGGACTCGATGCCCCGCCGCAGCGACATCGGGTTGGCACCGGCGGCGACGTTGCGCAGGCCCTCACGGACCATGGCCCACGCCAGGACAGTGGCGGTCGTAGTCCCGTCGCCGGCTACGTCGTCGGTCTTCTTGGCTACCTCTTTGACGAGCTCGGCGCCCACCTTCTCATAGGGGTCCTCGAGCTCGATCTCCTTGGCGATCGAGACGCCGTCATTGGTAATCGTGGGGGCTCCCCACTTCTTTTCGAGCACCACATTGCGTCCCTTGGGGCCCAGCGTCACACGCACTGCGTCGGCTAGCTGGTTCATCCCCTTTTCAAGGGCCCTGCGGGCTTGTTCATCAAAAGCAATCAGCTTGGGCATTCGGTCCTTTGCTCCCTCCGTTGGGCTGACCGGGTGGGTCCTTCGTTAGCACTCACACACGTCGAGTGCTAAGAGTACAGCGCAACGGCGCCCTCGCGCGCAAACTGGGGCCCGGCGGCCGCCCGGACCGTCGCGACGGGTTTGGCAGGAACGGTGTCAGGAGCCGCCCGCGACTGCGGGCACCACCGAGATCAGCGCTCCTGCTGGGACCGGCGTACCTAGGCCCTCCAGGAACCTGATGTCCTCTTCGCCCAGGAAAACGTTGACGAAGCGCCGCACGTTGCCGTTCTCGTCAAAGAGGCGCTCCGTGAAACCGGGGTGGGCGACGTCGAGGGCCTTCAGGGCTTCTCCCACGGTGCCGCCTTCGACCTCGACCTCGCCCGCCCCGCCGGACAGTGAGCGCAGTTGTGTCGGGATCCGGACCTTCACGCTCATATGCCGGGCTCCGATCGCTTTATGAATAAGAGCATGTCATTGCCAGTCTGTCACGTTGACGGCGGCCTGGAAGCTGTCGAGGTCAGGAGAGACGGTCACGGTGGGCCCGCAATCCGCCGCCACGGCGTCCAAGGTCTTCAAGCCGTTGCCGGTGATGAAGGCCACCACCCGTTCCTTCGGCTTCACCACCCCGGCCCGGACCAGCTTGGCCAGCACCGCGATGGTCACGCCCCCGGCCGTCTCCGCGAATACCCCCTCCGTGCGGGCGAGCAAGCGGATCCCGTCAACGATCTCGCTGTCAGTCACCGCCGCCACTGCGCCACCGGAACGGCGCACCTCGTCCAATGCGTACCCCCCATCCGCAGGGTTGCCGATGGCCAGTGACTTGGCGATGCCGGTCGGCTTCACCGGGCGGATGATGTCTGCCCCCGACTCGAAGGCGTCGGCCACCGGGGAGCAACCGGCCGCCTGAGCCCCTGATATGCGCACGTGCGGCTCTCCGTCGAGCAAACCGACCTTATATAGCTCCCTGAAGCCCTTGGCCACCTTGGTCAGCTGGCAACCCGAAGCGATGGGTACGACGACATGGTCTGGAGCCCTCCAGCCGAGCTGTTCGGCCACCTCGAAGGCGAGTGTTTTCGAACCCTCGGCGTAATAGCTGCGCACGTTGACGTTCACGAACGCCCAGGTCGGGTGCTCACTGGCCAGTTCGGCGCAGAGCCGGTTGACGTCGTCGTAGTTGCCGGTGAGGGCCACGACCAAACCGCCGAACACAGCTGTGGTCACGATTTTCGCCGTCTCCAGGTTGGCCGGGATGCACACGACCGACCTCATCCCGGCACGGGCCGCATGCGCGGCCACAGAGTTGGCCAGGTTGCCTGTTGAGGCGCAGGCCGCCACCTTGAAACCGAGCTCGCGCGCCCGGGTAAGGGCGACGGAGACGACCCGGTCTTTGAACGAGCCGGTCGGGTTCACTGTGTCGTTCTTCAGCCACAGCTCCGACAACCCGAGTTCCGCCCCCAAACGGTCCGCCCGCAGGAGCGGCGTCAGGCCGGCGCCCAGGTCGACCGCGCCGTGCGCGCTGGCGGGCAAGAGGTCCGCGTAGCGCCAGATCGTCTTCGGGCCGGCCGCAATCCTTTCCCGCGACACAGTTGACGCGATGGCCTCGTAGTCGTAGACCACTTCCAGCGGCCCGAAACACCACTCGCACACGTGCAGCGCCTCGGCCGGGTAAGTGCGGCCACACTCACGGCAGCGAAGACCTTCTACGAAGGGGCCCTCTCTCAAACCTCTGCTCCTCTCATCGTCTCGGGCATTGGCACCATGTGCCGGGCTGCTCTCGATCAGGCAGCTCGCCCCACTGGTTGTCGCGGCGTCAACGGGCCCGTCCCTCGGCCGCTCTGGATGATCGCTTGCAATTTTAGGTGGTCAGAGGCCGTCTCGCCAGCCAGTTAGTAGCCCGCCGGTAGCGAGTGTGCTGACTGGGGCGGTGACGACCTCAGCCGGCTTCGGCCGCCCGCAGGCGCTCGGAAACCACTTCAGTGATGCACGGCCCGGGGCTGTCGAACGAGCGCTCGCGCCCGAAGCGCTCGACGAGCGACACAAACGGGATAGGCGCACCTGGTTCGCCGTCACCCGCGATGACCAGCACCGGGACGCCGGCCTCAGCGGCCAGGCGGGCCACGCCGCCGACAGCTTTGCCGGCGAAGCTCTGCTTGTCCAAGAACCCCTCTCCGGTAACCACGAGGTCGGCGCCGGCGACCCGGTCGGCCAAGGCGAGCTTCTCAGCCACCAGGTCAAAACCAGGGACCAGCTTGGCCCCGATCGCCACCAGCCCGCCTCCGAGCCCTCCGGCGGCGCCGCTGCCCTTGATCCGCCGGACGTCCACGCCGAAACGTTCCTGGTAGAGCTGAGCCACCCGTTGGAGACGGCGTTTCAATAGCTCGACCTGCGCCGGTGCGGCTCCCTTTTGAGGCGAGAAAATGGCGGCCGCGTCGAGGAACTCGGTCTCGACGTCACAGGCCACGAGGAGTTCTGCGCTCGGGCGCCGTCCATTGGGTGCCAGCACGTCGACGGCTCCGAGACCCCCGTCGGTGGTGGCCGAGCCTCCCATCCCGATGAGGACTTGTTTGGCCCCGGCACGAGTGGCGGCGGCCACAACCTGGCCCAGGCCGGCGCTGCTGGCCCGCACGGGGTCATTACGGGCCGGCCCTCCGATCACGCCAAGGCCGATCGCCAGGGCTGATTCCACAACGGCCACGGCGCGAGAGGGGTCATCGGCGTCGTGGCCCAGTACCCACGGCACCTGGAGTTCTCGGCCGAGCGGCCCGTTCGCACGCGTCGTATGCCGGCTACCAAAGTCGGCAAAAACCTCGAGGAAACCCTCCCCTCCGTCCGAGACCGGGGCGATGTCGCAGTCCCATCCGGCCACGGCCGCGGCTTTCGCTATGGCCGCCCCCGCTTCGCGAGCCGAAAGCGTTCCACGGTACTTGTCCG
>JASHVH010000432.1 GCA_030039575.1 Acidimicrobiales bacterium
GACAAGTCGAGCAACTGTCCCGCCGCCGCGTCATCGAGGCCGGCGACCCGCCACTCCGGCAGGCCGGCGTCGTCCAGGACCGAAGAGTACCCGTCCCGGGTGGCAGCCATGAAGATGATGGGGTCAGACTCGATCCGGCGCGCCACGAAAGCAAGGACGTCAGACGACGGGCGGTCCAGCCATTGCGCGTCCTCGGCAATAAGCAGCAGTGGGGCATCGGTTGCGACCTCCGAGAGAAGGTCGAGCACCGCCATCGCGATACGAAAGTGCTCGGGGGCGGCTTGCTGCGTGAGGCCGAAAGCGGCATCGAGCGCGGCGCGCTGGGCTGCCGGCAGCTCTGTTACGCGGCCGCGCACTGGACGGAGAAGCTGGTGCAAGCCGGCAAACGGGAGATCCGCTTCGGATTGGACGCCCGTGGTCGTGAGCACCGACATGCCCCGCTCCCGTGCCGTCCGGGCAGCATAAGCCAGGAGCCGGGATTTTCCCACCCCCGGCTGACCCCGAAGTACCAAAGCCTGGCCATGGACCGCCACCTCGTCCAATAGTGACCTCAGGAGGCTTTGCTCCCGGTCGCGGCCCAACAGGGGCGCAGCTTCATCGCGACCTGTAGTGAGCATGACCAGCTCATTCTCTCATTCCGAAGCGCCGGCCGGCTCCTGGGCTTTGAACGATGGCCAGGACCGACGTCAAGGACTGTCCGGCACGACGGGGGCTACACGCCTCAGGGCCACCCAAGTTCGGTCATCGTGGGCGTCGGATATGGTCATTCCCCGACGGCAGCTACTAGGTCGCTCGGAGGCCCCTAGGGCCCGGGGCCTGGAGGTGGGAACGGGCACGTTGCGTGGGACTGACCTCCGCCCCCGTGGCCCGCCAACGCCGATAACGCCGCGGCCACGGCGTCAGCCCAATCGAGTGGGCTGCGCGCCCCCAGATAGGTAGACAGACGATCTGGGCCGAGGACGTCAGCGCATTGCGAAAGAGTGGTGTCGCAGCGAGCCTGGTCCCAAGCGCTTCGCCTTTTCCCCACCCTCACGTTGACCTCGTCAGCTGCGCACAGGATCCCAGCGGCCTCGCAGTACTGGCCGGTGAGAGCGAGCACGCCGCCCGCAACTTCCAGTAAAAAGCCGTCTTCCTCGCCGATCTCGCCCGCGATCGCCAACGCCTGGACGATGGTTGACCTGGCCTGCGCGTCGTCGGCGGCACTCGTTGCGACCGCGCTGAGCTTGCCCAGTAATTGGCTCTCGAGGCCACGTCGTCCGGTCGCGTTGGTGATGCTGGCCGCCTCGGCTAAACGGTCCCGCGCCCCGGAGAGATCGCCGGCCCGGGCGGCCACGTCGCCCTCCAGGCCGAGCAGGAAAGACTCCGCATCGCGGTTCCCCGCCTGGCGGGAAAAGGCCATCGCCTGGGCACAACGGGAGGCGGCCGCGGCCAGGTCTCCTTGCTCGAGGTCAAGGGCCGCACGCCAACCGAGCCATTGAGCCTGGGCCGCCTTGTCGCCAGCCTCTACCGAGGCGGTATGGGCGGCACGCAGGTGACGCTCCGCCTCGGCGTAGTCACCGAGCTTCAGAGCGAGGACGCCGAGGCCGCCTTCAGCCCAGCTCCCGTCCCGTCGGCCGCCGGTCAGCTGGGCCAGCTCAACCGCCTCTTCGTAATAGCCCCGAGAGCCAGGGTGGTCACCCAGGCTGGTGGCGAGGTCGCCGAGGTAAGTGCGGGAATTTATTTGGGCCTTTCTGTCGCCGAGCTCGTCGCTCAGGCGCAGTGCCTGCAAGAGGTCTTCCTTGGCGTCCGCGTACCTGCCTAGCGCCACTGCGGTTGAGCCTCGGTTGCGGAGCCACGTAGTTTCATTGAAACGGTCACCCACTTGTTGCGCTACCGCCAGGGCCTCGGAGAAGAACTCCCAGGCTGCCCGCCAATCACCCTGGCCGCCAGAGGCCAGCCCGAGGCCACCTACGCAAAGTCCCTCGATGCTTCGCTCGCTGCGCTCTCGGGCAATCGCGAGCGCCTCGCCGTAATAGGCGCGGGCCTGGCTGAAGTCTCCCTCCGTGAAGCTGTCGTTGCCGCAATTGCGTAAGCAGGCGGCCTCGGCCCGCCGGTCGCCCAGTTCCCGGGCCAGGCGCAGGGCCTCTGCGTGCCAATGCCGGGCCTCGGCCAGGTCACCGAGGAAGTTGGCCAGGTTGCCCAGGTACCGGGCGCAGGCGGCCCGGCAAACGGGCTCCCCATCAGGGCGGGCCAAGTAGCGACGGTACTCTCGCTCACCGATGCGCCAGTGGCCGAGGCGCGACCAGAAGTCCCAGAGGTCAACGACCAGGCGGCCGTGGGCAAGGGCGGTCCCAGTCGCTGAGAGGTGGTCGAGAGCGGCGAGGAAGTTCGGGTGGTCTGCCTCCCAGCTGGCCGGGCTGGCTCCCAAGGTGGCCTGTTCGCGGATCTCTCCAGCCAAGTGAGCGAAGTGGGCGGCGTGACGCTCAAGAATAAATCCCCGCTCCCCAGCGGTGCTCAGGCGGTTGTCGGCGTAGCCCCGTACCGGCTCGAGCAGCCGGTACCGGCATTCAAGGGCTCGTTCCGGGCTGAACGAGACGAGCGATTTGTCGACCAGGCCGTCCAGAGCGTCGAGGAGCTCTCCATCCAGGCCGTCTCCCTCGCACACAGCCTCCGCCGAACCGAGGCGGAACCCGCCGGCAAAGACGGCCAGACGCCGGAACAGCACCTGCTCAGGGAGGCTGAGCAGCTTGTGCGACCAGTCGAGGGTGGCCTCCAAGCTGGCTTGGCGGCCATGGGCGCCACGCGGCGCCTTGGACAATAGGCCGATGTCTTGGGCCAGGCGGCGAGCGAGCTCGGCTAGAGACAGGGTGCCCAGACGGGCCGCCGCCAGCTCCAGGGCCAAAGGGATGCCCTCGAGCCGGTGGCAGATCTCGGCGACGGTGATGGCGTTGTCGTCGTCCAGGTCAAAGCCCACCCGGGCTGCGACCGCCCGTTCACAGAACAGGCCGCCGGCATCGCTAGTCGCCACGGCGGCGGCCGTGTGCTCACTCCGGCTCGGTAGGGCCAGAGGGCGCAGAGGCCAGACCGTCTCTCCCTCCACCCGCAGCGGCTCCCGGCTCGTGGCCA
>JASHVH010000433.1 GCA_030039575.1 Acidimicrobiales bacterium
CAAGGTGACGCTCGAGTCGTCCTGGTCCACCTCGTCGGTGTCGGCCACCAGGCTGACCTCGGTCAGGAAGTCGGCCAGCGTGCCGACCTCGGCCGCCGCCCCCAGCAGTTCCTCGACGTTTTCCACCCGCCCTTCGATCTCGAGGGGGGTACCCGGCTGGGCGCGCAGGTCCTCGATGTAGCCGGTCCGGTCGAGGACGGCCTCGAGCAGGTACGCCGGGCCCGCCGGGGGCCGCTCGCCATCGCCGGCCGGCCCATCGCCGGCCCGCCCATTGCCGGCCGGCCCATCGCCGGCCGGCCCATCGCCGGCCAGCATCGCCCTCAGGTCGTCCATGAGAGCCAGGAACGAGGCGATGCCCGTGAGCGCCTTGCCGGTTACGCCGGCTTCCTGCGCGTGATTAAGAGCTTCGGCGAACGGCACCCCTTTGGCCGTCGCCCAGGTGTCGAGCCGCCCCACGCTCGTGTCGCCGACTCCCCTTCTGGGGACGTTCAGGACTCGTTTCAGCGACACCTCGTCCTCGGGGTTGGCCACGGCGTGCAGGTAGGCGAGCATGTCTTTTACTTCCCGGCGCTCGTAGAACCGCGCCCCGCCGACCACCTTGTAGGGCACACCCTGGCGGACCAGTTCTTCTTCAATGGCCCGGCTCTGGGCGTTCGTCCGGTAGAAAACGGCTACGTCGCCCCAACGGTAACCTTCGTCCCGGCGCAGCCTCATCACCTCTGATGCCACCCAGGCGCCCTCGTCGTGCTCGTCTTCGGCTATGTACCGGACAAGCGGCTCGCCACCGCCGCGAGACGTCCACAGCTCTTTGGGCTTGCGGGCCTGGTTGTTCGAGATGACGGCATTGGCGGCGTCGAGGATCCGCTGAGTGGAGCGGTAGTTCTGGTCCAGCACGACGACGGTCGCGTCGGGGAAAGCCCGTTCGAACTCCAGGATGTTGCGCACGTCTGCGCCCCGCCAGCCGTAGATCGACTGGTCCGAATCGCCCACCACGGTCACCTGGTGATGCCCGCCGGCCAACTGGAGCACGAGCTCGTTCTGGGCCTGGTTGGTGTCCTGGTACTCGTCGACCAAAATGTGGGAAAACCGGTCCCGGTAAGCGTCGAGGACGTCCGGGTGCTCTCGGAAAAGTTGCACCGTCAATACCAAGAGGTCGTCGAAGTCCATGGCATTGGCTGATACCAGACGCCGCTGGTACTCCTGGTAAACATCGGCGATCTTGCGCTCGAAAATGGAGCTGCGCCGGGCACGGTCGGCATAAGCCGACGCGCTCATGAGTTCGTTCTTGGCGGCAGAAATGGCGGCGTGCACGGCCCGGGCGGGAAATTTCTTAGTGTCCAGGCCGAGGTCGCGCACTACATAACTCGTCAGCCGGACGGCGTCGGCCTGGTCGTAAATGGAAAAGGAAGACTGGTAGCCGAGCAGTGGCGCCTCACGGCGCAATATACGTACGCAGGCGGAATGAAAAGTCGACACCCACATGCGTTGGGCCACCCGCCCTACCAGCTGCGCGACCCGGCTGCGCATTTCGTCGGCCGCCTTATTGGTGAACGTTATGGCCAAGATGGCAAAAGGGGACACGCCCTTTTCCCGCACCAACCAGGCAATCCGGTGCGTGAGGACGCGCGTTTTACCCGACCCGGCACCGGCGACGACGAGCAGCGGCCCGTCAGCGTGAGTTACGGCCTCCAGCTGCGATGGGTTCAACCCGTCCAGGAGGCTCTCGCGGGGGGCCTCGGCGCGGGGGGCCCCGGCGCCCGGCTCGGGCGCGGGAGACAGCCCCAGCTGGAGAGATGGGCCAGGCTCGGGAGATGGGCCAGGCCCGGGCGATGGGCCAGGCTCGGGCGATGCGGCGGTCAGTGGCCCATCCCGATGTGCTGCGACCGCTGGAGCGATTTCCCTTCGGTGAGCAACGCCGGCGCCACCATGACTTCGGCCTTCTGGAACTCTTTGACGCTCCCGTAGCCGCAGGTGGCCATGGAGGTCCGCAACGCCCCGAAGAGGTTATGGCGGCCGTCATTCTCGTGCGCCGGGCCGACCAGGATCTCGGCCAACGTACCGCCGGCTTCGGTTTTCACCCTGGCGCCACGAGGAAGGGTGGGGTGGAAAGTCGCCATACCCCAGTGGTAGCCGTGACCGGGCGCTTCGGCCGCCGCCGCCAGCGGTGAGCCGAGCATCACCGCGTCGGCCCCACACACGATGGCCTTGGCCACGTCACCCCCGGTAGCCATCCCGCCGTCGGCGATGACGTGGACGTACACCCCCGTTTCGTCGAGGTGCTGAGCGCGGGCCGCTCTGGCGTCGGCGATGGCCGTGGCCTGAGGCACGCCGATCCCGAGGACGCCTCTGGTCGTGCAGGCGTGCCCGGGCCCGACCCCGACCAGGACGCCGACGGCCCCCGTGCGCATCAGGTGGAGGGCGGCCTGGAAGGAAGCGCAGCCCCCGACGATCACAGGTATCTCGAACTCACGGATAAAACGCTTGAGGTTCAGCGGTTCCACCGTCTTGGAGACGTGCTCGGCCGACACCACGGTGCCCTGAACGACGAACAGGTCGAGTTCGGCATCCACCAGGGCCTTGGCGTACTGGGCCGTGCGCTGCGGGGTGAGCGAAGCGCACGTGACCACCCCAGCCTCCTTGACCTCCCGGATGCGGGCGGTGATCAGCTCCGGTTTGATCGGCTCGAGGTAAATCTGTTGCATCCGGGCTGTCGCCTTGTCCGCGGCCAGTTGGGCGATCTCCTCGAAATAAGGCTCAGGGTCCTCGTAACGCGTCCACAGGCCCTCGAGGTTCAGGACGCCGACCCCGCCCAGCAGGCCGATCTGGATGGCTGTGGCCGGGCTGACCACTCCGTCCATGGCCGCTCCCATAAGAGGTAGCTCGAAGCGGAAAGCATCGATCTCCCAGGAAATATCGACGTCCTCCGGGTCTCTGGTCCGCCTGCTCGGGACGATCGCAATGTCGTCGAAGCCGTAGGCCCGCCGGCCTGATTTGCCTTTGCCGATCTCGATCTCCACGGTCCCTACCTCTCGTGCACAGTTGCGTGTGAGACTGGTGCGCCTGTTACAGCCAGTCTATGGGGCGAGGGCCCCACGCCTTCGGGATCAGGCGCGCGACAGGCCGACCGCCAAACGGGCAGGTCGGTCCGAAGGTAACCGCTCGCTCTGGTTGAAGGGGCCGACGGGCGGTGCCGGTTGGCCCGTGGAGCGTTCGGTCGAAAGCAGGAACAGGTCGCCGCCCGAAGCTTCGGCCGCTGCCCCCTGAACCGGCACTGCGGGCGGCGACGGGCTGTCGCCGGCGCGGGCGCTGGTGGCCGCCGGCGCAGAGGCCCGCCCCGTCCTGAGCTCGGCCCGCTTGGTTACGGGCAAGACCGGAGGAAGCGGCCGGTCGTCCTGCGCCGGCGGAGGGACGAGCGAACCCGAACAGCGCGTGCAAGATTCACGTTCGGGAGCGTTGACCACACCGCAGCGGGGACAGATCATGTGGAGCCAGGGTACCTGCCAGAGACGCCGGAGCGTCTTTCAGGCCCTCGTACCAGCCTGGGCGCCAGTACCGCGCCCAGGAGTTCGGTGAGCAAGCGCCCTGTGGCGCCCCAGACAATGTCTTCGTCAAGGCGGAAGAACGGCACCGCCCGGTAGCGCGTACGGCCGGGGACCTCGAGGGCGGGCCACAACTCCTCGTGGTAAACCCCGTCCTCTGCCAGCCGGGCCAACGGCACCCAGAACACCTTCTCGACCTCACCCGGGTCGACGGCGAACGCCAGGCTGCTGGCCGCCGGACCGTGAAAGTGGGCGACGAAGCAGCGCACGAGCTCCGGCCTGCGCACGGTCGTGAGAGGTGTCAGCTGCCCGATGACTTCAACCGCGGCGGCGTTCACACCGATCTCCTCGTCTGCCTCTCGTAACGCGGCCTGCAGGGGCAGCTCGCCCGGTTGCAGGCGACCACCGGGAAAGGAGACCTCGCCACTATGAGACCGCAGGTGGGCTGACCGGCGGGTGAGGACCACGTTGGCTTCCCCGTCTGTTTCGAACACAAGGCAGAGAACGGCCGCTGGGCGGGAGTCCACTCCCGAAGGCAGTTCGGCCGGCGTGACCTCTCCGGCCTCCACCGGGGCCTCGAGCGCGGCGCCTCCGGGGAGCGGAGCGAGAGCCCGGCGTACATCGGCCACCGTGATGCCGCGACGACGTCCCTCCGGAAGCTCGGACCAGGGCGGCGGGGCGCCCGGCAAAGTGCCCGCCGGCCGCGGGATATTTGCCCCGACAGCCATCCGCCAACCTGCCGCTCAGACCACGGGGGTCCACGGGGCAGGTTGGTCGCCCTGCCGCTCGCCGGCCTCGGGGCCCTCAGCGCCTTGGGCGGGTGGGGCCTCCCGTTGGGCGACGAGACCCTCGAGCAGTTCGCGCATACCACCTGTTTTCAGGTTGGCCATCACTCGACCGGGAGTCACCTCACCCCTCTCCCACTCCATCCAGGCCTGCAACAACTTGCTCGGGTCGGGTTCCGGCAATTCCATCGGCGCCAGACTAGTAGCCTGCCGAAGAACCGGCGGGTTCAGCAGGCGCGAGGATCCCAGGGTTCTTGCTGGTCGGTAGCAGGCACGCCGTCGGGCGTCGGCACGGTGGTCGTTACCACCGAATGCTTCGCCGGGGTGGTGGCGGCCGATCCTGGCTTCGGTGCGGTGCTGGAGGGGGCGGTGGCCGAAGTAATCGTGTGCGGGTGAGTGGTAGTGACGTTTACGGTGGACCCGAGGTCGACCTGGACGGTCCCGGGCACTATCGAGGGCGTTGACTGCATCATGACGGCCCCGGACAGGTACTTCATCACGTCGAGCGCCTGAGCGACCTGGCCAGGGTGGTACAGGACCAGCGTTTCCGAGGTGTCGGCGGGCACCGCGCCGGCGGACTCGTCCGTCACCTTGAGCCCGTCGGTCACCAGGGAGTGCCCGGCATCCAGGGCGGCCTGGTAGCTACCCGTGATGCTGACCACGCCGACTGCCTTTGGCGCGGCCGGAGGCGGCAATGCCTGGCTGTCCCACGCCTTGATGGTGTTGTTGTCTGCGGGCTGTACCGGGAACAGGACATCCCCGATGCCGTAGCCGTTGTAATAATAATCGTTGACGGGGGACGTCTGAAGTGTCGTTTCATTGACCCCGGAAACGTCTAAGTTCCTGTACTGGACCACGAGGCTCAGCATCTGGCTTTTCAGCCCGGGGTCCACCGTTATTTGGGCGAGTATGGCCGAGATGAAGTTCGCGGCCAATATCGGGTCAGTCAAGCCCTTTGCTTTGGCCGTCTGCGCCACGATCTTCATAAACGTGTGCGTCCTGGTAATGCGGGCCAGGTCTGACTCGGGGTCGTACGGCCAATCGTATTCGGGTGCTTTCATGCCCGGGGGCTCGTACTGCAGATGTCGGGCCCGGACCAGTGCGAGAGCTTCGACACCGTTCAAGTGGTGACAACCAGGTGTGGCTACGTACAGCTGAGACTCGAGGTCGAAAACCGGGTCGGGGAAATAGACGTTGATGCCGCCCAGTGCATTGACGCTATTTATAAAACCGTTGAAATTGAGCTCGATGAAATGGTTGATCGGTATCCCGAGGTCTTCCTGAATGGCGTTCACCAGGTTGTCCGGCCCGTCGGCTCCGTTGTTAAGTGCGGCGTCCATTTTCTGGTAGGACCCCACGTCGCTGTTAGCGGGCATGGGGGAGAACAGGTCACGGGGGATCGACAATATGGACGCCGTCCGGGTAGCCGGGTCCAGATGAAGGATCATCATGATGTCCGCCAGGCTCCCGGAGCCAATGGACGACCCGTACTGCAGCTGCTGCTGGGGCGTCAAGCCCTGGCGGGTCTGGTTGCCGATGAGCAGGATGTTCTCGGGCTTGAGGCCGTTAACGACCGGGGTGACACCCTTAACCTTGGCGCCCCCGACCGTGTGGCCCTCGGGGGTCAGGTGCCTGCCCGATACGGTTTTGACGTTCCCGATCTCGTAACGAACGTAACCATAAGCGGTCGCCACCGCGACTATTAGGAGTAAGACCACGGCGTTGGCGGTGATCAGGATACGCCGGGGCCAACGACGCCGCGGCTTCACCACGACCTTTGGAGGAACCGGCGGGTCCGCCGAGGGCTGAACGCGGTGCTTTGGGACCGTCTTCACGTGAATCAGAACAGCATAAGCGCGGCGTCCAGCCTACATCGGCCGCACCGGGCACCGGGATTAACAGCCGTCCTGATGGGCCCGGCGCTGCTCCGGGCCCATCTGGGCCAGCCGGTCAACGCCGGCTCATCGAGTTTGGAGATGGCCGTGGAACGGCAAGGCGGCGGAGGTCTCCTGGGTCAGGCCGCCTACATCATCCCCATGCCGCCGCGCCCGGCGCCGGCAGCCGCGGGAGCTTCCTTTTTCTCCGGCTTGTCGGCCACCGTCGCCTCGGTGGTCAAGAGCAACCCGGCCACCGACGCCGCATTCTGAAGGGCCGACCGGGTCACCTTGGCCGGGTCGATCACGCCCGCCTTGAACAGGTCCTCGAACTCACCGGTAAGCGCGTTCAGGCCGACCCGGCCCTTCTCTCGTTCGGCTTGCTGGATCACGACGGGGCCCTCCAGGCCGGCGTTGGAAGCGATCCAGCGCAGTGGTTCCTCGAGGGCCTTGCTGACGATCGCCGCACCGGTGGCCTCGTCGCCTTCCAGCTTCTTGGCCAGCTTCTCGACCTCTTTGCGGCTGCGCAACAGAGCCAGGCCGCCGCCGGGCACAATGCCCTCTTCGATGGCCGCCTTGGTCGCCGAAACGGCGTCCTCGATGCGGTGCTTCTTTTCTTTCAGCTCCACCTCGGTGGCCGCGCCGACCTGGATGACGGCCACGCCGCCGGCCAGTTTGGCCAGGCGTTCCTGCAACTTCTCCCGGTCCCAGTCGGAGTCAGTGTCGTCGATCTCGCGTTTGATCTGGGCGATGCGGGCTTTGACGTCGGCTTCCGAGCCGGCTCCTTCGACGATCGTCGTGTTGTCCTTGTCCACGACGACCTTGCGAGCCCGGCCGAGAAGGGATAGGTCGACGTTCTCCAGCTTGAGGCCCACTTCTTCGGAGATGACCTGGCCCCCGGTAAGGATGGCGATGTCGGCCAGCATGGCCTTGCGCCGGTCACCGAACCCGGGCGCCTTGACGGCCACGCTGGTGAACGTCCCGCGCAGCTTGTTAACTATGAGGGTGGCCAGGGCTTCCCCGTCGACGTCTTCGGCGATCAGCAGGAGCGGCTTGCCTACCTGGATGACCTTCTCGAGCAAAGCGATCAGGTCGTGGGCGGAGCTGATCTTCGAGTTGGCCACCAGGATGTAGGGGTCGTCGAGCACGGCCTCCTGGCGGTCAGCGTCGGTCACGAAGTAGGGCGAGATGTAACCCTTGTCGAATTGCATGCCCTCGGTGAACTCGAGCTCGACACCAAAGGTGTTCGATTCCTCGACGGTCACCACCCCGTCCTTGCCCACCTTGTCGATGGCCTCCGAAATGACCGCGCCTATCGAGGAGTCGGCGGCCGAGATAGACGCCACCTGAGCGATCTCCTCTTTGTCGTCGACGTCTTTTGCCAGTGAGCGGATGCCGTCGACCGACGCCGACACGGCGCGGTCGATACCTCGCTTCAAGGCCACAGGGTTGGCGCCGGCGGCCACGTTGCGCATACCTTCCCGGACCAACGCCTGGGCCAGGACGGTGGCTGTGGTGGTGCCGTCCCCGGCGATGTCATTGGTCTTGGTGGCCACCTCCTTCACAAGCTGAGCGCCCATGTTTTCGAAGTGGTCCTCGAGCTCGATCTCTTTGGCGATGGTGACGCCATCGTTGGTGATCGTCGGGGCGCCCCAGCGCTTGGCGATGACCACGTTGCGCCCCTTAGGGCCCAGTGTGACCTTGACGGCGTCGGCCAACTTGTTGACGCCCGTCTCGAGCCCCCTGCGGGCAGTCTCGTCGAACTGGAGCTGCTTCGCCACTACTTCTTCACCTTGGCCAGTACGTCCCGGCTGGAGAGGACGAGCAGGTCCTCACCGTCCACGGTGACCTCGGTGCCGCCGTACTTCGAGTACAGGACGGTGTCGCCGGCCTTTATGTCGAGCGGGATCAGTTCGCCGGTATTGTCGGCCCGCCGGCCCGGCCCCAC
>JASHVH010000434.1 GCA_030039575.1 Acidimicrobiales bacterium
TCAGTGGACATTGTCCGACCTCCTTATCTTCATGTGTCGGTTACCGCCTCATTTACGTGAAGCCGAGGACCGGCACCGTCGACTTCGGCGGCGCGACCAGGGACCACGCCTAGCCTACTTGGCGGCGCCGCTTTCCACCGCGTAACGTAGCGAGGTCGTGGAGCCGCTCGAAGTTACGCCCAGCGGCCTGGGGCCAGCTGAGCGCCCCGACCTGGCTGACCTGTACCGACGCTCAGGCCCTTTCGTGACTGTGTATTTTGACCCCGGCACCTCCTCGGAGATAGCCCGGCGAGAGGCCGAGGTGCGGTGGGATGACATAAGCCGCGAGTTGGAAGACCAGGATGTTGCCAGGCCCACCGTGGACCGGATGGCGCGCGCGCTTTCCCGGGTCTCCGACGTAGACCAGCGGGCCGGGGCGGCGTGCATTGTGGAGTCGGAGGGCGAAGTCTTGCTGCTGGAGACCGGCCCTACTCCCTTGGGACACGATTTCTCCCGGGTCGGGGCCTTGCCGGCGCTGGGCCTGGTCCTCGAATGGCGTCAGCACGACGTCACTTATGTGACGGTACGGTGCGACCTGGCCGGGGCTGACATCATCCTCCACGGGCCCCGGGCCAACGTTTTGCTCGCCGCCGGGGAACAGGGCGTCAAGGACCCGCTCTTGCACCAGGCCCACTCGGGGGGCGCCTCGTACCCGCGGCACGAGCGCCGGGTCGAGAACAAGTGGGAGCACAACGCCAAAGATGTCGTCGACGTCCTGGACGCCTTGGTGGTGAGTGCCCGCCCACGGCTCGTCCTCTTCGGAGGCGACGCGCGCGCCTGCGGTCTGCTGCTGGAGGACGCCAGTCCCGGTCTTCGCCCGTTACTCCAGGAGGTTCCCCTCGGCGCGGCGCAAAAGGGGGGCCAGGAACACGACCGCGAGGCGGTGCGAACGGCGGTCGAGGCGGTGGTGGCGGCAGATACGGCCAGGCTCCTCGACCGCTACTCAGAGATGCGGGCGAAGTCGCTTGGCGTAGACGGCGCAAGGCCCGTATTGAGCGCTCTTACCGCGACGCAGGTGGAGACCTTGCTCGTCACCGAGCCACCAAACGACGAGCGGACCGCCTTCATGTCTTCTGACCCGGTGGCCGCCGGCCTGGAGCCCCAAGAAGTGGCTTCCCTAGGTGGTCAGCCCTTCGCCGCCCGGCTCGTGGACGTCGCCCTGGCCACCACTTTCCTCACCGGCGGCGCCGCTCGCATGGTGCCCGACCTGCCAGCGGAAGACGGTATGGCTGCCCTGCTGCGCTTCCCGGTCTGACGGCCAGCGGCTCTGCCGTCCTGCCCTCACGGGACTGAGGTTCCCGAGCGTCGCTAATGGCGCCGAATTTCGACGAACCGAGCGCCCTCGGCCGCCAGAAGCGCCCACAGGTTTCACTGCCAATTGCGCGTCCCGGCGCCTCACCTTTTCCTTCCTTTATCGATCCCACTTAATCTTTTACGGGACTCAATTATCAGAAGATATGTGCCTATGTAAGATTTATGCATGGCTCCTAGCGCGACCATTGAACTCGGCCCGCATTGGTCGAGCGAGCTGAGCGGGCGCCGGGGATGAGGATCGGGAGTGGGCGATGACTTTTGTCAGCTCGAAAACCATGCAGGCGTGGGTGGTGGACCAGCCCGGGCCGATCGAGACCAGCCCGCTGAGGTACGTGGAGAAACCTGTGCCGTCGCCGGCTCCCGGCGAACTCGTCGTCCAGGTCCTGGCCTGCGGTGTGTGCCGCACTGACCTGCATGTCAGCGAGGGTGACCTACCCGTGCACCGCGAGCACGTCACTCCCGGTCACATGGTGGTGGGCGTAGTGGTGGCACTGGGCGAGGGCGTAACCGACTATGCGCTAGGTGACCGGGCCGGCGTGGCGTGGCTGCGGTACGTGGACGGGACCTGCGCTTACTGCCGCCGCGGCAACGAGAACCTGTGCCCTAACTCGCTCTACACGGGTTGGGACGCCGACGGCGGGTACGCAGAGTTCACGACGGTGCCGGCATCGTTCGCCTACCGGCTGCCGCCGGGCGTGGCTGACGTGGAGCTGGCGCCGCTGCTGTGCGCCGGCATCATCGGCTACCGGGCGCTATTGCGCGCATCGCTGCCTGAGCGCGGCAAGCTCGGGTTGTACGGGTTCGGTGACAGCGCTCACCTGGTCGCCCAAGTAGCACTGGCGCAAGGTGCCACCGTCCACGCCCTCACCCGCGGCGATGCGTCCCAGCGGCTGGCGCTGGAGCTAGGCGCTGCGTCGGCCGGGGGCGCGTACGATTCTCCGCCGGAACCGCTGGACAGCGCCATCCTGTTCGCGCCGGTCGGGGACCTCGTGCCAGTTGCGATGCGGGCGCTTGACCGCGGCGGAGTCCTCGCCGTGGCCGGGATCCACCTCAGCGACACACCGCCGCTGAACTACGAGCGCGAGTTGTTTTATGAAAAAGAACTTCGCAGCGTCACTTCCAACACCAGGCAAAACGGCCGAGAGTTCCTCGCGCTGGCGATGCAGTACCACGTCCGGGCCACCACGCACGTGTACCCCATGTCACAAGCACAACAGGCCCTGCAGGACCTCAAAGCCGGCCGCTTCGACGGCGCGGCCGTCCTCGTAAACGATGGTCAAAATACGCAATGACGCATGCGATGGCCACCTCCGCCCAACTCAAAGTGACCGGAGGAGTTAGCCGGCGAAGCGAGGATAAAAATAAAGGACTAGAGATTGATTCCCTCAACTGGCGGCCTATTATGGGAGCATGCGTTCTTATGGGCAGTACTGCGCAGTGGCCAAGGCCCTGGACCTCGTGGGCGACCGCTGGACCCTGCTGATCGTACGAGAGTTGCTGCTGCGGCCGTGCCGTTACGGGGAGCTTCAGGACGGCTTGCCTGGCATTGCCACCAACCTGCTGGCAGAGCGGCTCCGGGCGTTGGAAGAAGATGGGCTTGTTGCCCGAGACGAGCCCGGTTGCTACCGGCTTACTGAACGCGGCCAGCAGTTAGGGGCTGTCGTGCGTGAGCTGACGCGATGGGGCGCGCTGTTGATGGCAGAGAAGGACAGCTCGGATGCCTTCCGGAGCCGCTGGCTCGAGATCCCGCTGGAATTGATGTTCGGGGGCAACGACCCGGGACGGCCTGAAGTTGAAGTCGAGATCCGTGCGGGGGACGAAGTGCTGACGCTCAACTCCCGGGCTGGCGAAGTGAAAATCCGCCGGGGGGTGGCTGTTTCCCCCGAGCTCGTCCTGACCGCCCCTCCGGACACGATGATAGGCATGCTGTCGGGCGGTCTCGACAAAAAGGCTGCCCTCGAACAAGGAGCGAGCATCCTCGGGGACTTCCGCCATTTGGCCCGTCTGCGCCGACGGGACTGGCTCGAAGACCCTCTGGGCCCAGCGCTCTCAACCTCCCGTCGTTAGTTCCTGTGGTTGTGTTGCCGGGAATTGAATTTGCCAGGTGACCACCTGACCGCCGCGTTCAGGGCGAGTTCAACACAAGTTCCTGCAAGCCTTTTTCCTCGCCGTTCCGCCCCCACGATGCGCGGTCAAGACAAGCCCTGGCCTCGGCTAGCCGCCCATCGCGCCGAGGCCCTTCGGGGCTCATCATGGTTCACTTGGCCGTCAACGCCTGCAGTTCCCTCTGGCTCGGCCGAATTGCGGGCTGGGCCGGCGGAGCGGGCTGGACTGGCTGGGCGGGCTGTGAGGGGAGGAACAGGACTGCCATGACGGCGCCGACCGCGGCCACTCCCCCGGCTACGAGAGCCCCGAAGGTGAGGCCACGCAGGAAGGCGTCGCTAGCGGCGTGCTGCAGTGCCTGCCCGAGAGCAGGGTGACCGAGGGACGCGATTTTTTGGGCAGCCAGGTAGGCCGCGCCCACAGACTCATGGGCGATGCGGGCAACGCGGCCCGGGACACCGCCGGGGATGGCGGCGCTGAGCCGGCTGCCGTATACGGACGCGTAGACGCTGCCGATCACAGCGACGCCCAGCGTGCCGCCGATGAGCCTGGTGGAGTCGTTCACGGCCGAGCCGATACCCGCCTTGCGCCGAGAAATGGCTCCCATTATGGACTCCGTAGCCGGTGCCGACGTGAGGCCCATGCCCAGCCCATAGAGGACCATCTGGGCCGCAATGACGGCGTAATCGAGCGTTGTGCTCGACGTCGAAGCCACCCAGGCGTAGAAACCGGCCATCGCCACCAACCCCGCCGTGACGATGAGCTTGGTCCCGGCACGCACGGAGAGCTGGGTCCCGGCTACGGACCCCACTCCCACCGATAGCGCCACCGGGAGCAGGCGGACCCCGGTCGAGAGCGGGCCATAGCCCCTCACGAACTGAAAGTACTGGGTGGCCAGAAAGATAAAGCCGAACAGGGTAAAGGACCCGACCGTCACGGCTGCGCTCGCCGCGCTAAAACGCATGTTGCGGAACAGGCTCACATCAAGCATGGGGTGCTCGGCAGTGCGCTCGCGCAGGATAAACGCGCCCAAGAGGAGAGTTGAGCCGGCAAAGCCGGCCAAGCTGCGAGCCGCTCCCCAGCCGAAGGTGGGGGCCTCGATGATGGTGAACACCAGCAGCGCCATGGCCACCGACGACAGGGCCAGGCCGGCAATGTCGAGGGGGGCGACATCTGGGTGCTTGGACGTGGGGACTGCGAACCCCACCAACGCCAGGGCAACTGCGGCCACGGGTGCCATTGCGATGAAAATGCTTCCCCAGCTGAAATGCTCGAGCAGCCACCCACCCACGATCGGCCCCATCGCGATGGCGACACCCGCGATAGCTCCCCACAAGCCGATGGCCCGAGCCCGCTCTCCCCTCTCGGTGAAAACGTTGGAGATGACCGAAAGCGTGGCCGGGAAAGTCATGGCGGCGCCGAGCCCCATTACCGACCTGGCCGCGATGAGCTGGGCCGGGTCGGTTGTGAACCCGCCTACCAGGCTCGCAGTACCTACCACCAACAGGCCCCCAAGGAGCATCCCCTTGCGGCCAAACCGGTCGGAGAGACTGCCGAAGCTCAGCAGCAGCGCGGCGAACACCAAGTTGTAAGCGTCGACGACCCACTGCAGCTGAGTGGTGGTCGCGTGAAGCTCTCGGACCAGGGCCGGGAGCGCCACATTGACCATGGTCGTGTCCAGGTTGACGAGGAACGCCGCAAGAAGCAGCGCGGCGAGGATGAGGGGTTTTGACCGCATGGGGTTGCACCTCCGTTGGGCTGTGACTTGACCTTGTGAAGCACAAAAATGGCATTAGAGCTCCACGCAGAACTTCTCCAGCGGAGCTCTGAGCTTTAGATTATCAAGTATTGGCTCTCGAAGTCAAGGAGCTGAACTTGATTTTTTCAAGGTGACTACAGGACCGGGCCGTGAAGGGGGCATCGCCGTACGGTGAAGCGCCCTGCAGAGAGGTCCTCGGGGGGATGCAGGCAGTCAGCGATAGGAGTCAACCGGAGGCCCAAGGCCGGAGGAAGCGTGCAACCTGTTCGGCGCCTTCGACCGGGTGGGCCACGGCGGGGGCGAGCCCGCCGCCGTCGGCGGTCGCGGTCCCGTCAGGGTCGAGCAGGCCGATGAGGGCCTCGATGTCCCCGGCTTCCCATGCCTGCTTGAAGTGCCTGACGACGGCCGTCTGCTCGGCTATCGGAGTCGGAGGCGCCTGAGCAGCGCGAACGCGGCGGCGGGCTGAGGAGGCCAATTGGCGGCAGGCCGCCGGGGTACGGCCGAGGACCTGCGCCACTTCGGCGAAGGCCCACTAGCTGCTGAACCCTCTCACCCTCTCGACCAACGTCATGTCCACGTCGAGACCACTTTGCCGGCGCTGAACCAGCTCGTCCCCGAGCGCCTCGTGCAGATTGAGGGCGTCGTGCATGCGCTTCGGTTACCGATAGGTAAAGGCGACGGCGTTGGATGAGCCGGACTGGGTGGAGAGGACAATCTCTACCGTGCTCGGGTGGCCGACGGTCTGAAGGGTGGGCACTGTGACGTCGCAAGTTGTCTCCGTGGGGCACCTTACCGGCGCTTGGACCGGGCCGAAAGTGACGCTAATGATGCCGTCGGCGCTAAACAGCCGGGACCCGTTCAGGACTACGGTCTGGCCCGCGACGCCCGACGAGGGCGAAACGGTCATCACCAGTGGTGCGCTACCCGAGGTACCTTCGGCATGCCGAGGCACGACGGGGCGAGCCGGCGTGGTCGGCACGGGCCGGGTTGTGGACGGCACCGAAGAGCTCGACGACGCCGTAGTCGCCGAAGGCGCTCTAACCGGCGACCGGCGGGCCGTGGCCGGCGCCGGCGCTTTTCCCGTGGGACCTGCCAACCTGGGATGGGGCGACCCATTGGGAAGAGTCAGGAAAAATACGGCGATTGCGGCCAAGACAAGGACACCCAGGGCGGCGGCGGCACGTGCTGGCGCCTTGGACGGCCCCCGGGGCCTGAGCCCGCCTTGATCTTGGGGACCAGCCCTAGGCACACCCCTCTCCTCCGCCAAGCCTGGCGGACGCGGCGGGGCGGACGGCCCAAACGCGAGCCGCTCCCCGAAGGGCGGTGTAGGGTGCGAGGCCCGCGGCAGTTGCCGGCCGACGAACGTGGGCGTGGCGCTGGTGCCAGATGTTGCCTGGTAGGGCGAGCTTTTAGGCTGTAGCGGCTGACCGAGCGTCGCGCTCCGTCGGGCCTCGACGTCGGCAGCCGAGGCCGGCCACGCCGCCGCCCTCGGGCGCCCCTCGCGAGGACGGGGCGGGCCGGGGTACGTGGGAAAGGGGCCCCTGGGCGGGGACGCGGGTGAGGCCTGCTGTGCGATTTGGCCGAGGGCCTCTAGAACCCGCGCTCGCTGTCGCGCCAGCCGTGCTCGCCGCCATCGCCGCAGGATCTCGCTCGCAGCAGCAACGAGAAAAACTGAAATAATAAAGGCGACTATCCAAATTGTCACCTCAACCAACCCCCGATCTCAAAATATGGCTGCCAGCAGGGTGTCGGGGCGATATCGAGCTTGGGCGCGGCACGGGGCGAGGCACCAGGGCCGAAAGTCAGGGCGGCAGGCCGAAAAGTGAGAGGCCGGGAAGGTGTTCGCCGCCGGCCTCGGTGGAGAGCACCGCAGCGTGCCGACGACCGAGGAACCAAACCAACATTGCTGTTCACCGAACAACACCCGGGTACCTATCCTACTGCGAGCGGCTTCGAAGAAGCTGGTCAACGAAAGGAGGGTGGTCAGGCGACGCCCGGGCCGATAGGAGGCGCACCCACCTCCGGCCCCGAAAGGGCAATGATGGTCACAAGTGACACCTAA
>JASHVH010000435.1 GCA_030039575.1 Acidimicrobiales bacterium
CACCGTGGTGGCCGTGGGCGGCGGCCGGCCCGATGACGCGCACCTCGATGCCGCGCACCCCGCTGCCGCGCACCCCGATGCCGCGCACCGCGATGCCGCCTACACCAATGCCGCCAACCCAGATGCCGCCTACCCCGATGCCGCCCACACCGACGCCGCCGGCCCACATCCCGCCGGCCCAGCACGCTGGCTGGACATCGACATCGCCACAGCCCCGCCCATAGATCTGGCACCAGTCCGGGCGGCCGTTCTGAGCGCGGTGCGGCCCCTGGCCGAGGTTGCTCGAGCGGGTGACGCCCCGGCGGCCCTGGACGCGTTGGGACGGCTGCGGCTGCTGTGTGCCCACCGTGAGGGGCCGGCGGGCGCCGCGACCTGGAACTCTCGCGTCGAGCAATGGTTGGCCGAGGTCAAGGAAGGGCCACCGCTCGAGGGAGGTTGGTACGTCGGCCGTCCCGTAATCGTGACCGAGAACGACTACGGCCTGGGGCTGTTCAACGGCGACACCGGCGTTGTAATCGCGTCCGGGGAAGCCGACGAGAAGGGGCCCAACCTCAGAGTGGCGTTCAGGCGGGGCGCCGGCGTGGTGACGGTCAGCCCGGCGCGCCTCGGCGCCGTCAGTACCGCGTTCGCCATGACGGTGCACAGGGCGCAGGGTTCGGAGTTCGACGAAGTGGTGGTGCTGCTGCCCAGTGCTTCTTCCCGGGTCCTCACTCGTGAGCTGCTGTACACCGCGGTCACCCGCGCTCGCCACAACGTGGTCCTGGTCGGGAGCGAGGCATCGCTCCGGGCCGCCGTCAGCCGTCCCATCGCACGCGCTTCGGGTCTCACCGCCCGGCTTTGGGGCCAGGAGCCTACGGAGGCTCACAGAACAGGGTGACAGCGAACCTCGGTAGATGAGCTTCCCGGCAGTGGACCGGGCCCGACTACGGTTCGTGCTGTGGCAAATCCTGGGCCCATCGAACGACCGGCCGGCCTGCCCAAGCTGAGCGCCGGCTGGGCCCGGCTCCGGGCGGACACTGGCCTCCAGGGCCGGGACTGGAGCACAGCTGCGCGCGAGTTGACCGACGACTGGTTGCGCCAGGCTTTCGACTGGGCCGTCTCAGGGCCCGGGAACGCCTCGGGCCAGGACAGGGGGGCCGGGGACGGGGGGGCCGGAGACGGGCGGGCGAGAGAGGGCAGGCCCAAAGAGGGAAGGGCCGGAGCGCTCGCCGCCTTTCGGGCCAGGCGGGAGCGGGCGAGCACCGAGAACCCGGCCAAGGGGTTGGCCCTGCTGGCGGTGGGCAGCCTCGGACGTGACGACCTCGCCCCCGGGAGCGACCTCGACCTGGTCCTGGCGTACGACGGCCGCTCGGACGTCAAGGAAGTGGCGGACAGGCTCTGGTACCCCATCTGGGACGACCCGATGCCTCTCGACCACAGCGTGCGCACGCTGTCGCAAGTAGGCCAGGCGGCGGAGTCGGACCTCAGGGTGGCGCAAGGCCTCCTCGAGGCCCGCCCTCTGGCCGGCGACGCCGAGTTGGCCGCGCGTTTCAGTGCCCTCGGTAAGCGCCTCTGGGAAAAGCGGGTTGGCACCTGGCTCCCGGCGGTGCTCGACACCCGGGAGCGGGCGCACGAAGCCCACGGTGACGTTGCTTTCCTCCTTGAACCCGACCTGAAGGAGAGCCACGGCGGCGAGCGTGACCTGCAAGTCCTGGCCCTCATGGCGGGGGTGACCCCGGCTGTCGGGGTGGTGGCCGCCGACGAGCGGCTCGAGGCCGCCGGCGAGTTCCTGCATGCGGTCAGGGTCGAACTGCAACGACCTGACGCCCGCCGGAGCGAACGCCTGATGCTGGAGGACCAGCAGCGAGTAGCCGAGGCCCTGGGCCTGGCCGGCCGGGAGCAGCTGGCGTACGAGGTGGCGCAGGCCGGAAGGGCGGTTTCCTGGCTCACGGAGGACGCGTGGCGCCGAGCGCGCTCGTGGCTGGCCGGGCCCCGCGGTCGAGCCGGGTCCGCCGACAGGCTCATCGGGCCAGGACTGGTCCTGCGGGACAACGAGGTGGTCGTCCCCGTGGGCACAGACATCGCCGAGGACCCGGCCATCCCTCTCCGGGCCACCATGGCCTCAGCTGAGCTCGGGGCCCCCCTATCGAGGGCCACGATGGCCCGGCTGGCGGCCGAGGCTCCGACGCCGGCGGCCCCCTGGCCCGAAGACGTCACCCGCGCTTTCCTAGGCTTGCTGGCCCTGGGCGCGCCCGCCGTCCACCCCATCGAGACGTTGGACCAGCTCGGCGTCTGGGAACGCTATATGCCCGAGTGGCCGCAGGTCCGTAACCAGCCCCAGTTCAACCCGTACCACCGCTGGAGCGTCGACCGGCACCTGTTGGAGACCGTGGCCAATGTAGCCGCTCATTTGCGCGACGTCCGGCGCCCTGACCTGTTGCTCCTGGGCGCGCTACTGCGCGACATCGGGAAAGGGACGGGCGGCGACCATTCCGAAGCGGGCGCCGGCATCTCGGCCGCAGTCGGAGAGCGGCTGGGCCTGTCCACCGAGGACAGGCTGGTCCTGGAAAAGCTGGTGCGCTACCACCTGTTGTTGCCCGATGTGGCCACCCGGCGAGACCTGGAGGACCCCATCACCTTGAACCTGGTGGCCGACGCGGTGGGTGACGAGACCACTCTCGAACTGCTCCGGGTGTTGGCGGCCGCTGACGGCGAGGCCACGGGTAGCGCAGCCTGGAGCCCGTGGAAGGCGGGCCTCGTCAACGAACTGGCCGAGCGGGTCGGAGCGGTCCTGGCCGGGAGGCCGGTGCCGTCGGGCCCACCCTTTCCCTCAGTGGAGCATCGCCGCCTGATGGAGACCCGGGCTGTCCAAGTCCTGCCCAGCGAACGCGAACTGGTCGTCGTTGCTCCTGACCGCCCGGGGCTGTTCAGCGATGTGGCCGGAGCGCTGGCCCTTCACAATATCGGGGTGCTCCAGGCCCGGGCGCACAGCGAAAACGGCCAGGCATTGGACGTTTTCACCCTGGACCTCCCTGAACACGCCGACCCCCGCTGGGAACGGGTGGCGGCCGACATCAAAGGGGCTGTCGAGGAGCGGATCGATATCGGTGAGGCACTGGCTCGCCGGCCGGCACCCCGGAACGCCCGAAAGGCGCTGGCCCTGCCGGCCCCGGGAGTGGTGGTGATCGTCGACAACGAGGCCGCCACCAGTGCCACCGTGGTCGAGGTCCGCGCCCCGGATTTCCCCGGGCTCTTACACCAGGTGACGGGGGCCATCTCCGCCCAAGGCCTCGACATTATTTCGGCGAGAGTGGCGACACTCGGCAACGCCGCCGTGGACACTTTTTACGTCCAGGCCGCCGGGACGAAGGTGCCGGCCGGTGAACGAGCAGAGGCGATCAGCAGGGCCATCGAGGAAGCTGTGGCGGCCGGGCGCTGACGACCGGGCACCGACGGCCGGGCGCTGACGAACGGGCACCGACGGCCGGGCGCTGACGACCGGGCGCCGACGGCCGGGCGCTGACGTGCGGGGGTAGTCGGCCGGCCCACTCGTAACAAACCGGAAACGTAACGGTCGCGACGCCGAAACAACCGCCCTCTACGGTCTGGTGAAGCCTGCGGCTGGGCCCAGTCGCGGCGAGGCTTACTACCAAGGAGGGCTATTGCACTTACTCGCGCATTTGCAGGCCGCCGCGCCGCTGAGCTCGTCGGACCAGGCCTGGCTTGACACCGGTGACAACGCCTGGCAGCTGACGGCCGCCACGTTCGTCGCGCTCATGAGCGTCCCGGGCCTGGCCGTGCTCTTCGGGGGCTTGGTCCAGAAGAAGTGGGTCGTCAACACGATCCTGATGACGTTCGCCGGCTTCGCCGCCGTCCTCATCGTTTGGGTCTTGTGGGCGTACCAGATGGGCTTTGGCACCCCGGCGTTCCACTCCGCCAACTGGACGGCGAGCAGCTGCGGCATCTGCAACTTCTTTCACAACTTCATAGGTAAACCAGGCACCGTCATCAGTTCCGTAGGCGAGCAGGGCCGGGCCAGTATCCCGCTGGTCGACGCAGGCATGCCCCCGTTCAGGTTGCCGCTGGCCAGCGTGGTCTATTTCCAGTTTGTGTTCGCCGCCATCACACCGCTCCTGTTCCTGGGGGCTGTCCTTTCCCGGATCAAGTTCAGGGTGTGGCTGATCTTCGTGCCGCTGTGGACCTCCTGCGTTTATAGCGTCAACGCCTTCCTCCTGTGGGGCGGCGGTTATTGGGCGCAGCAGGGAGCGGGCGATTTCTCGGGGGGCTACGTCATCCATCTGGCCGCCGGCGTCAGTGGCTTTGTCGCTGCCGCGATGGTAGGGCCCCGATTGAAGAGGGACAGGGAAAAGGCCCTGCCTCACAACCTGCCCCTCGTCGCCATCGGGGCCGGGATCGTCTGGCTGGGTTGGAACGGGTTCAACGGAGGTGACCCTTACTTCGCCAGTGCCGACGCAGCCGCAGCCGTCATCAACACCAACATGGCGACGGCGGCCGCGCTGCTCACCTGGGTCTTGTGGGACATGTACCTGGGCCCAGCGAAAAAGCCCACTTTCCTCGGGGCCGTGAACGGGATGGTTGTCGGGCTGGTGGCCATCACACCGTGCGCGGGATATGTGAACGGGGCCGGAGCCATGCTCGTGGGCGCCATCGACTCGACGATCGTGTGGATGGCCTGGACCTACTTGTCCAGAGCGAGGTTCATGAAGAGGGTGGACGACGCCATGGGCATCATCTACACCCATGGCATCGCGGGGTTCGTCGGGGGGATCCTGCTGGGTGTGTTCGCCGACCCGTCGGTGGTCGAGTACCGCTACGTTTCCAGCGTAAAAGGCCCCGTCGCTATCGCCGGGGCACTTTACGGTCACCCGAAGCAGGTCCTCATCCAGTTCCTGGCCGGGGTCACGATCATCCTGTGGGATGCCACGGTGACCTTCATCATCCTGTTCGTGATCAAATGGGTCATGCCTTCCCACAAGTTGAAGTACGACGACGACATCCTCGAGGTTGGGGACCTGGCCGTCCACGACGAGGAGGGCTACCCCGAACCCGAGGGGGCGACGCGGATCTTGCCCGGGTACGGTGAGGAACGGCCCATACCGGCTCCGGCAGCTGGAGCGGCGATAGGTGCCGGAGGTGCCGGCTCATGATCCTCGTTACCGCGGTTATCAAGCCTTTCGCCCTCGACTCAGTCCGAGAAGCGCTGTCTTATGTGGGCATAGCCGGCATGACGGTATCGGAAGTGAAAGGCTTCGGCCGTCAACGCGGTCACACCGAGATCTACCGGGGCGCAGAGTACAAGGTCGAGTACGTGCCGAAGGTCAAGATCGAAGTGCTTACGGCAGCCGAGATGGCCGACGACGTGGTCGAAGCCATCTCAAAGGCCGCACGCACCGGCAAGATCGGCGACGGGAAGATCTGGGTCACGGCCGTCGACAGCGTTAGCCGCATCCGCACCGGTGAAACCGGTCCCGGGGCCATCTAGGATCTGTTGCCCGAT
>JASHVH010000436.1 GCA_030039575.1 Acidimicrobiales bacterium
CTATGCCGGAGGAGCCAGCGGTGGCAGCGTCTTCTGCGGCCGACTGGAGCGAACGTTGCACGACAATGCCGTGCCACAGGTCGATCGAGAGACCGCCGAGCGGCAGCAAGAGGAGAGCCAGCAGCAGGCACCAAACGATCATCGCGTCGCCTCGCTCGTCGCGGTCGACGCGATGTGCCCCTTGGACGAGGTGGCGAACGCCTACCCAGGAGCAGCAGAGTGGCCCCAGAGTTTTCATGTACTGGAGTCCCGGTACGAGTCGACGTGCTCGGTTGAACTGGCTGTGTAGTGCATTTGGCCGACAAACCCCAGGCCAGGCACATTGCCCACCGGTATGGCAACAGTTGCCGCGGCTGTGACGGAACTTCCCGGGTCGAGCGAGCCCGAGTACGTGACGGTCAGGTCCGCCGGCGGCAACCCGTCGCCGGCCTCCAATTGCGTCACAGCTTCATCTGCAGCAAAAACACCATCGTCCCAATTGTCCGCCGTCACCAGCGCCCTGGCTGCCGTCCGGGCCGCATCCTGCGCGTCCACCGCCCGCTGCTCCCACGCCGGCAATGTCAGGACGAGCACCATGACAGGCAGGACAATCAGTGCCGTCCCGAGTAGCAGGGACAACGGGATAGCGGAGCCTTGTTGGTCCCAGGCGCGCCGTTGCAATGTCATTGGGTCGGGGCCTCGGCGATGATCGAGATCCCGATAAGAGTGATGTGGACGGCGGGTACGAGGGGCAGAAGGCTCGGCAACGCACCGGCAGCTGAAGCCACCATCTCGTCGCCCTCTTCGCTACAAGTAACCGAGACGCCGTGGCCAAAGGGCCCAGGCAGTAGCGTACTTTGGACTTGCCGGGCCTGGGCTTGGCAAATGGAGAGAGAACCATCGGCCGTCGCACCGGCCGCGGCCGCTTCGTCAACGGCGGTATGGACCGCGCCTTTGGCGTACTCGTCGAGGACGAAGTTGAGCGCGCCGATGAACACCATCATCAAGATCGCGATGGCCACGACGCCGACCACGACGGCAGAGCCCGTTTCGCTACGGTCAAAGCCGTCCTGCCCCTTACCTCGGTGTTTAAAGATGAACGATGGGATTAACCGATGCCGAGTTGCTTGGTTACCCAGTTGAACACGGTTGTGTCCAGGCCTGAGATCAGTCCCCCGATGGCTACCACGGCGACTATCCCAATTACTATCAGGCCAAGGTTGTCGGTTATCTGACTTCCTCTTTGATCCCGAAGGCGGGCGCGAACGCGCGCAACATAGCTTCGTAGGCGGAGCCGCACGGACGATTTGAGAAGGGGTGGGCCGGTCCGAACTGAGGTTGTCATCTGATCGTCCTTTCGTGCTCAGGCGAAGGGTGGAGGGCATTGTTAGCTTTCAGTTATCTTCCAAACAAAAGTTGGGGAAGCGGGGCCAGCAAAAAAACGAACAGGACAGGCGCCATGAAAACCAGGTTGGGCACGACCAGGGACATTTGCCTGCGAGCAGCGCTGCGTTCGACCTCCTCGCGACGTTGTGCCCGGAGCTCGCACGCCTGGTCGAGCAACACCTTGCCGACGTCGAGCCCGCCCGCGGTCGCTGCGGCCAAGAGCCGGTAGAAGCGGGCGGCCGCCGGTTCAGGAGTTTCGCGTGCGATCAGTTCGAACGAAGCCGCCTCCCCATAGCCGGCATTTATCAGGTGCACGGCTCGGGTCAGGTCTTCGACCACAGGCCCAGCGCCCTGCGCAACTACGTCGGAGACGGCGACGACAAGGCTCTTGTTGTTCTCGATCTTGATCGCCAGTACGGACACTACGGTTGGGAGCTCACTTCGAATCCTGTCGCTCCTGCGCCTCGTTGCTGCCTTTACCCGCTCAGGCATGCGCCGGGCGCCCGCAAAGATGCCGGCGACGAAAAACACGGCCACGTAGGTGGCGCTGCCAGCCAACGCACCTAGGGCACCAAGGGCCAGCGGAGTCAGCATCAGCCAACGCAGGTACTGGCGCCGGTATGAGGCAGGGCTCATGCTCAACCCCGCTCGGCGCAACGAGACTTCCAGGACCTCGTCTGGACCGGTCAGTACCAGCCGCGAGAGGGAGGAGAAGACGCCACTGGCGACCGGGCCAAGGACGCGGCGAAGTACCTCCCCAATGACCGGAGCTCCGGACAGTTGTGATGGACTACCCCCGAGGTGCACCCTGGGGCCTTCGAGGTAAACAGACATTCGGGCGGCGGGTGACCGGCGTGCGTGCGCCGCCCGCCACGCCAGAGACCACACCGCCAGGGCGACGAAGAGCGCCGTCAACGTTGCGTCCACCGTCAAGGTGCCCGTGTCCTGTTTTCGAAGACCCTGTCGGTGGTGGCGATCGGACGTAACAAACGCCGACAGGCGAAGAGGCCGGCGACTGAAAGCCCCGCCCCGACAAATACCAGACCGAGGCCGAACGGCGTGGCAAAGAACTGCCTATACGCGCCATTAGTGGCGCACAGAAAGAGCAGCACAACGTAAGGCAAGCCAAAGCAACCCCAGGTGGCGGCGCGAGACTGCGTCTGCAGTGTCCGGATCTTCTCCGCCAACTGGAGGTCGGACGTTATCTGCGTGGCCAGGTCGTTCAGGACTCGCAGGACGGTTTCGGTGCCCTCCTCGATGGCCCCCTCGAAGGCGAGCAGTACCGGATCCGAGATTGGGTCAGCCAGGTCGGCCCTGACAGCCTCCAGTGCTTGGCGGTACCCAATGCGCGCCGATATACGCACATAGCGGGCCATGGGGGCACGCAAGGGCTCAGGCCCGGACCGCGCCAGATCTTCCAAGGCGTCGTGAAGGGTTGCCACCCCCGCTCCCAGAACTCCCACGAGGTAACGCAACGCGTCCGGCCAAGCCGCGCTCCGCGCCACGGCGTGCTTGCGTCGCTGCGCTGACCAATAGGCGTAAGGAGTGGCCGCCACCGCCGCGGCGGGCAACGCCGATGCGACAAATGTGCCAGAAATGGCCAGCAACCCGACAAAGGCAACGGCGCCGACCCCTCCTGAAACGGCCCAGAACTGACGCGGTGTAACGGCGGCGCCGGCCTGTGACAGCCAGACCTGGAAGCTCGGGCGGTCCCGGCTGGTCCGGCTCTCAGAGGTGCCTTTATGGAAGTACCGGTACCCGGCGTCCGTGGGAGGTGCTCCTCCGGCAATAACTCTTCGGGCCACGGCCCAAGCACAGGCACCAAACAAGAGCGCAGCGACCAGGTTCACCACAACACCTCGGTTCCCTTCAATACCTCTGAGAGGTCGAGGCCGTAGCGAGCCAGAAGGCGGTTGCAGCGGCGCTCTAGGCGCTCGCCTACGGCCGCGCTGCGCAGTTCCAATGGCTCGCCAATGTCGTCGCGCGCAAATATCGGGGTCACCGCGACGCCATTGCCCGCGGTGGAGAGTTGTGGCGGCACGATCGAGATTTCGCTCACTTGCCGTTGCACGAGGTCGTCGGTCTCGTCCATGTCGCAATAAACCACGACGTCGAACATGGCCG
>JASHVH010000437.1 GCA_030039575.1 Acidimicrobiales bacterium
ACGAGGGCTCGCTCACGGGGAAGGTAAGCCCGGAGACAACTTTCCCCGACGGGGACTTCCGCAACCTGTACTTCAGCGGTGACCGCAAGGAGCAAGTCTGGGACCGGGCACAAGCCATTGCGAAGGACCTGGGCGTGCCCATTGACCGGCTCCCAGAGATTGCCCTCCGCTATTGCCTTTCGCAGCCGGCCGTCTCAACTGTTATACCTGGCATGCGCTCGGTGGCTCACGTTGATGCCAATGTGGCCGCGGTGGCACGCGGGCCGTTGTCTGCGCAGGAGGTCGAAATCCTCCGTCACCACCGGTGGGTGAGGAATTTCTACCCGAGTTAGGGCCAACAGAGAAAAGGCAACTGGTCACAAAAAATAGGGAGGCTTTGTGGAGCAGCGCAAGTTGGGCGAGCAAGGGCCCACGTTGTCAGTGGTCGGTATCGGGACATGGGCAATCGGGGGCGATAATTGGGACTACGGCTGGGGCCCGCAAGACGACGACGATTCGCTGCGTGCTATCCAGGCTGCCTTCGATATGGGCGTCAATTGGGTGGACACGGCTCCCGTGTACGGTTTCGGTCACGCGGAGGAAGTGGTGGCCAGGGCCCTGAAGGGACGGCGTGACGAGGTCGTGCTGGCCAGCAAGTTCGGCCTGCTGTGGGACGAGGCAGGCAAGACCTACCGCGATGGGCGCCCCGCCACTGTGCGCAGGGAGATCGAGGACAGCCTCCGGAGGCTGCAGACCGACCACCTCGACATCTACCACCAGCATTGGCCCGACTGGGACTTCAAGACCCCGGTGGCCGAGACCATGGAGGTCCTCGTCGGCCTGCAGCAGGAGGGGAAAATCCGTTGCATCGGCGTGTCGAATTACGACACCACCCAGCTGGCTGAGGCGCTGGCGGTGCATCACGTCGATTCGTTCCAGCCCCCCTACAACCTCGTCGACCGCAGCGCCGAGGCGGAGCTGCTCCCGTACTCTCAGGCTCACGGGGTCGGGGTGGTGGTGTACAGCCCGCTCATGAACGGTCTGTTGGCCGGCCAGATGGACGAAGCGGTCAAGTTCAGTGACACCGACTGGCGGGGCCGGGACGAGCGGTTCTCCGGTGAAGGCCTGCGCACCAACCTGGCCATGGCGCAGCGTGTCAAGGCCGTCGCGCAGGACCTCGGTTGTTCGCAGGCGCAGCTGGCTGTGGCCTGGACGCTGGCCAACCCCGCTGTCACGTCGGCCATCGTTGGTTTTCGGAACGGCGACGAACCCGTGGACCTTCTAAAGGCCATGCCGGAGAGGCTCGAGCCGGGGACGGTAGCCGCGCTACGAGCTGACCACGCCTGAGCTCGAAGGGTGCCGGCCCACCGAGAGGTTATTTGATGGACCTCAACCTGGAAGGCAGGGTGGCGGTCGTCAACGCGGCCAGTCGCGGCTTGGGCCGGGGGATCGCGGAGGCGCTGGCCCGGGAGGGAGCCCGGCTGGTCGTATCGTCGCGCGATGAGGAGGCCATAGAGCGGACCGCTGCTGAGATCGCTTCCCTTTTCGGTGTCGAGGTGGTCCCCGTGGCCGCGGACGTCTCCCGGCCCGAGGCCGCCCCTCTGCTGGCCGGTACCGCGCTAGATCGCTTTGGCCGGATCGACATCCTGGTCAACAACAGCGGCGGCCCGCCAGGTGGGTATTTCGACGACTTTGACGATGCGTCATGGCAGTCGGCGTTCGAACTGCTGCTGCTCAACGTGGTCAGGATGGTCCGCGCTTGTCTTCCGCACCTTCGCTCCAGCCGGCACGGGCGAGTTGTCAACGTGGCCTCCACGTCGGTGCGCCAACCCATACGGGGCCTTTTGCTGTCGAACAGCCTCCGCGCCGGGGTCGCCGGCCTGGCCAAGACGCTGTCGGAGGAACTGGCCCCCGACAACATCACCGTGAACACGGTGCTCCCTGGCCGTATCCTTACCGACCGCTTGCGGGAGGGGTTCCGCGAGCGGGCCCGCCAGGCTGGTGTCCCGGTCGACGACCTGGCCCGGTCCGAGGTGGCCAAAGAGGTACCGCTCGGACGGGTGGGAGAACCAGAAGAAATGGGAGGCCTGGTGGCCTTCCTGTGTTCCGACGCGGCAGCCTACATAACGGGCCAAATGATCGCCGTGGACGGAGGGCAAGTGCGCGGGCTGTTCTGAACCTGACTGTACCCGCCCGCCTTCTGAGGGAAATAGAGCTGACGGTGCACCGGCTTGCAGCGGGGCCGTGCTCAGCCGGAGCGGACCTCTAGTTCAAACCGAAAGCTGTCACCCCGGTAGTGGGCGATGAAGTGCTCGAACACGACGCCATCGCTCGAACGCGTGATGCTGAACACGCGCAAGCCCGGCGTTCCCTTGGGGACCCCGAGGTGACCGGCGTCCTCCCGAGACAACGCCACCGCCTCGATGGCACGGTGCCCGCTGGCCGGGCGCAGCCCGTAAGAGTCGCGCAAGACCTGGTAGAGGGATCTGTCGGTCATATCGACGTCGACCAGGCCTGGGAACAGCCTGGCGGGCATGAAGGCACGAACCACCTGGACGGGCCGCCCGTCGACGCTGCGCACCCGGTCGAACCGGATGACCTCTTCGCCGACGCCGAGCTCCAGCAGGCGCGCTAAATCGACCGTGGACCGCTCTGCGGCCAGCTTCAGGATGCGGCTCCGGACGTCGTGGCCGGCTCTGGTCATCGACTCGTAGAACCCGAGGTTGTCCTGGATGAAGCTGGTGTCCAGTTTGCGGCCGGTGACAAACGTCCCTTTGCCTTTGACCTTGAGGACCAGGCCGTCGTTTTCGAGCTCTGCCAGGGCCTGTCGCACGACAGTGCGGCTGACAGAGTACCGGGCACACAGCTCCGCCTCGGAAGGCAACAAGCTGCCAGCGGCACCGTCGTCTTCCATGTCCTTCAGCAGTATCCGCTTGAGCTGCAGGTAGTAGGGCTCAAACGAACGGAAGTCGATCGTTGCCCTTGCGGTCACGGTCATGCCAGGCTGCTCAACGGATCTGAGTTATCGATATGGAACGGATGATGTGCTTCTGGAACACTATGAAGAGTATGGCAAGGGGCACAAGCGTGATGACGGATCCCGCCAGGGCGTAGTTCCACTGCGAGTTCATGTTGGACTGGAAGTTGGCCAGCCCCGTTGTGAGCAGGTAGTGGTTTTGCGACTCGGTCACGATCAGCGGCCAGAGGAAGTTGTTCCAGCCGAACACGAGCGCGATCAGGGTGGCGGTGATGATGGCCGGCCGTGACAAGGGCACGATGATACGGAACAGGACGCGCATGTCGGAGGCCCCGTCGACCCGCGCCGCGTCGATCATCTCCTGGGGGATATGGCGGAAAAACTGCCGCAGCAGGAAGATCGTATAAGGGGTGCCGAAGACGTAGGGGAGGAATATGGCCCAGTACGTGTTCAAAAGGTGGGCCTCCTTCATGATGGTGTACAGGGGGATGACCGTCACTGCGCTCGGGACCATGAGCGTGATCAAAAAGAGCCAAAAGATAAGGTCACGACCAGGAAAACTCAGCCGGGCGAACGCAAATGCACCGAGGATGCTGAAGAACACCTGCCCTACGGTCAAGGCCGCCGTCACGAAAAAGGTGTTGGCCAGGTAACGAGCGAAGCCGGCACTCGAGAAGTCGTACACAAAGTTGTGCAGGTACAGGGAGTGCGGCGGGTACCAGGCCGGCTGGCTGAAGATCTGGGAAATGGGCTTGAAGGCAGCGAAGAGCGTCAGCAAGTAGGGGACCATGAAGACGAAGGCGATCGCGGTCATAATGACGTAGAACATCACCAGTTTCCCTACCCTGGCTACCTTTGTGGCCGTGGCCCTCGATCTGGCCGCCCCGGTTCGCGAGCCAGCTGCGCCGACGGCGAGGGAAGAGATGCTCATACCGAGTACTCGTACGTCGTGCGATTGCGGAAAAACATGAACTGGCCGATGCTGAAGATAAGTATGACTCCCAATAAGAGCACCGACATGGCGGCCGCCTCGCCCATTTTGAAATCGGTGAACGCCAGTTGGTAAATCTGCAGGTTGAGGACTTCAGTGGAGTTCCCCGGCCCTCCCTGCGTAAGGACGTAGAGGGTGTCAAAGACCTGGAACGAACCGATGACGCCGGTGACGAGGACGAAGAGCAGGGTCGAGTTGAGCAGCGGGAAGCTGATCCGGAAGAACTGCTGGAACTTGTTGGCCCCGTCGAGGTCCGCCGCTTCGTAGAGTTCCTTCGGCACAGCCTGCAAGCCGGCTAGGAAGAAAAGCATGTTGTAGCCCACGTACTGCCATATGTTCACCAGCGCGACGACGGGCAAGGCCCATTGGGACGAGGACAGCCAGTCCGGGCCGTGTATGCCTATATGGGCGAGAGCGGTATTTACGGCGCCCAGTTGCGGGTCGAAAACCCAGTACCAAATGACGGCCATGGCCACGGGCGTCGACAGGTACGGGGCCACGAAAAGCACCCGGTACAGGCCGGAGCCTCTCCGGCCCCGGTGCAGGGCGACGGCCATGGAGAGGGCGACCACCGTCTGCAACGGGATGTTGAGCAGCACGTAGTAAGCGGTTATGCCGAGCGAGTGAGCGGCCTGGTCGAAGCGGAAGATGTTGATGTAGTTGGTGAACCCGGCCCAGGTGGCCGGGTTTATCTCGTTCCAGTTCAAGAAACTGATGACGACTACGAGCACAACGGGGATGAGCAGGAACACGACCACGCCGAACAGGCTCGGGGTGAGGAACGGCAGGGCGTGCACGAACGAGCGCAAACCCGACGAACGGGACGTGGGGCCGGGGGCCCGGTGGTCCAGGTCACCGTATTGTGATGCCGCCGCCCGCTCTGAGCCCGTCCGGGAACGCGCCGTTGGTACGGCGGGTGAGGCCGGCGTGGCGGCCGGCATGGGTGGCGTAGGTGAAATAGAGGGGATAGCGGCCTCCTACCTCGGCACTGCTCGCACCCGGCGACGGGCGGCCCGTCACAGCGGTCCGATGGTCCCCAGGTCGCCGGGGCGAGCAGGATTTCTGTACTCGCAGCCTCCTGATTACACCCCGGGGTGCTGCAGTAACTGGTTGGCGTCTTTGGTGGCCTGGGCCATCGCTGCGGACACCGACTCGGTGCCAAGCCACGCCGGGCCGAGGTCGTTACCAAGCGTGGTTATCACTTGCCCGGCTTCGGGCGCAACCGGCAAGGTTTCCACCTTGCCCGCCTCGGCCTCGTCGAGGAACGGGCTGACGTCGACGCCCTTGGCCTTCCAGTAGTCCAGGAACGTGCTGTCAAGCGAGCCGATGCCCGGCCAGATGTACCCTCCGGAGCCCATTATCTTCTCCGAAGTGGGTGAACCAAGCCACTGCTCGAGTTCCCATGCCGCCGCCTGATTAGGGCTGTGAACGTTTATGGCGTCGATCAGGCCGTTGGTGAAGCTCCAGCGGCCGTCGGGGCCAGTAGGCACAGGCAGGACCCCGAAGGGGAAGGTCGCGGTCGAATGGATCGTGTCGGTGAACCAGTCACCCTCGAAGTCCATGGCCACCTTCCCGCGAGCGAACAACGTCACGTCCTGGTTGGTAGGGGCGGTGCCGTTGGCCCCGTACTCGCTGGCGGGCGCGGCGACGTGCCACTTGTTCTCCAGGTTCACGAGGAACTGCATCGCGGCTATGCCCGCCGGTGTGTCGAAGGTGACGGACTTCGGGTAGCAAGAGCATTGGCCGAACGCCCCGGTGGACTGGGCGAACACCTTCGCGCCATTGCTGGCGAGCCATGGGCCGTAGCCGATATCGGGTTGGTTGACGATCGCTATCCCGTAAGTCGCAATCGAGTTGGGGTTGAACTTAGGTGACAGCGCATTGTTGCCGTTCGTGTCAATAGTGGCCTCCTTGGCCAAAGTCAGGAAGGTGCCACCGTTTGTCGGGTTCCAGTTGAGGTTGGCCGGGATAGATATGTGGTGCTGGGCGAAATAGGCCTTGTTATAGAAGATGCCCTCCGTGTCCCAGTCTTTCGGAAGACCGTAAATCGCGCCGTCGTGTGAGTGGAGCGCGATTAGTGCAGGGCGGTAGATCGACATGTCGATGTGGTCTTTTTTGATCAGGGGGGCCAGGTTGAGCATCACCCCCGCCTGCTCGAACTGAGCCAGGAAGGGGGTATTGACCCAGAAGACGTCCGGGCCACTGCCCGAGGTGAACTCTGCCGTGAGCTTGGCCTCGTAGTCCGGGT
>JASHVH010000438.1 GCA_030039575.1 Acidimicrobiales bacterium
GTCGACCGACGCCTTGTCGCCGCTGAGGCCAGCCCATTGCTCCGCGAAAGCCGATACGGCCAATAATTCGCCGTTCACGCCTGAAAGGTGACGGCCGAGGTCCCACATGGCTTGAGCCAACCGGGTGGCGGCCTCCGGCGTCATGCGGGATATGAAGACGTGGTACGGCGGGGTGTGCATCGCGGCCCCAACGACAAGACCGGCGTCAACGACCACCGCCCACAAATCCTCCGGGCCCTTCGGGCGCACGCCTGAGATGCGGGAGGAGGTGTGGACGCCGATCACGTTGGTGCTGAAAGGGTCGGCGCGGGAGAAGTCGCTCGCCAGGTCGGCGAACACGCTCGGGTTATTGGTGAACCGAACATCCACGGCACCACTGTGCCGAGACGTGAACGGCTCGGCAAACGTATTTCTCGCCCCCGAGCTCAGAGGGGCCGCCGCGCGCAGCCAAGCCGTTTTCGAACTGTTTGCGCTACAGAAGGTCCTCGAGCCGGCGAGCAACTTCGCGGTACCGGCGGACCGGTACCAGGTGGACACCGTCGAAGGCATGCGAGTCGCGGACTTGGCACAGCAGTTCGCAGGCGAAATCAACCCCCGCCTGCTTGTCGCGCTCGAGCCGCTCGGTTAGCCATGCGGGTACGGCCAATTGCGGGAACTCGGAACTCAGTTTGGCCGCCATCTGAGCGCTGCCGATCACCATCACCCCGGCGTAGACGGGCCCGTCGAATTGGACCGAAGCGCGCCACTGCATGATCTGGTCGCTCGAGAACCCGATCTGGGCAAACAGAAAATCAGCCTCACGCTTCCAAGCGGGCACGGGGCCGAGGGCCGAGACCACACCCACGTGGAAAGCGGTGGCAGAACCCCGGTGCCGTTGCGCGAAATGCCGTGCCTCGCCCAGCATCCCTCGAACGGTCAGGTCGTCTGACCGCCGGCCAGATTCGGGCCTGTCGCCGTACACGAAAAGGAACTCTTCTACTCCGTAAGCCGCCGCAGTCAGCAGGTCACGGCGGAACCCGAGCGTGTTGCGGTCCCGGGCGTTGAGGCAAGCAATCGCTCTGCCTCCCATCTCGATAACTTCGTGCGCTACGGCAATGCTCGATACAGTCGCTCTGCCAATGTGGTTGTCAGGGATCAAGAATGTCGAGGACACTGCGCTCAGCACGCCGATCTGGTGCCGAACGCGGCGCAGATCGGGGTCGGTAGCCGGTTCGATCTCGCAAATGACTTCGAACCGTTGGCCGACCACCCTCGGATCCTACTGATGGCCCCCGTGAGCGGGTAGGGCTCGGCGTTCAGGGGAGCGGAGCTGACCTAACCCGACCAAAGCGGTCACGGCCGCTTCCTGCACGGCATCGGCGGCCACGAAAGGGTCGTCGAGCAACCGCTGAACCAGGGCGAGGGCCACGGGCCGGTGCCGGTGGACGAGCAGCGCGAAGGCGTCCTTGTCCCCCGCCCCGGCCCCCGGGACCAGGTCGCCGTCCGCTGGCGCACTGACGTGGTCAGTTGGCACGCCATATAGTGCCGTCTCGAACCGGCTGGGTTAGTTGCCGGGACCAGATCGGGGGGATAAGAAGGGGCGGCCCGTCAGGGCCGCCCCTTGTCCAATGTTGCGGTCAGGCCTTAGGCCTGGAGCTAGTTCCCGCTGTACGTCTCGATGTTGAGGCCACGGGTGTCGGGGACGGGGACGGCGGCGGTGCCGGCGTAGCCGTCCGACCGGAGCTGGGCCATGGACCTGAAGCCGAAGAGGTCACCCTGGTAGCTGACGTACACCGGCCCGAGGGCGCTCAGCACCACCCCGCCGGCGATACCGGCGGACTTCTGCGCTGTGGTGACGGTGCCGCTGACTTCCCTGGCCTTGTCGCCGGCGCGGATGGCTTTGAGCGCGTTGGCGTTGGGGATGGCGAAAGCCCTCCCACCGGCAAAGACGAAGTAGGCGCCGGACGAGTAGACGATGGCGCCGTCGGAGCTAGTGCCGAGGGCGTCGCCGGCCGAGCCTTCGGAACCGGCGGAGCGCCCGACTTCGATCCCACCGAGGCTGGTCACCGTTACGACCAGAGCCGGGTCGTAGCCGTCGGCCTTGAACTGCTTGGGGGTGGCAAAGCCATGGAGCTCACCGTCCGTGCCGGCGACGTATATCGTCGCATGGCCGTTCACCGGGCGCGTGAACAGCAGGGTCCCGGGCCGGGGTGCCCGGCTGGCGGGTGCGCTCGCACCGGAGGGGGCAGCCAATATGGCGGCGTGGTCAACTTTCTGGAGCTTGGCCAGGTCGGCGGAGCTGGCGATGGCAAATGCCCTGCCGCCGGCAAAGACGTAGTCATTGCCGGCGAAATTGACAATGGCGCCGTTCGGGTAGCTGACGTTGGCGGAAGGGAACGACGGCCCCGCTGTCGGCCCGTTGACATTGCCGACCACGTCGATCGAATAGACGCTAGAGGGGGTGCCCGGGTTGACGACGTTTTGGGCGGTCAGTTCCAGCAGGTCCCCAGCTGAAATGCTGTTGGGTACGGTGATGATGACATCATTTGTCCCACCGCCGATTACGGCACCCCTGACAGTGCCCGAACCCGACGCCCTGGTCGAGTCCAGGACGTTGTAATAGCTCGGGTTGCCCGGGAAAACCGTCCCCGCCGGGCCCACCAGCCTGATGGTGGAAACCCCGCCCGTCAAACCGGTGCTGGCGTGAAGGTTGGAGATGGTGTAGCTGGCCAGCGAGCCGGCGGCGTCGGGGACGGGCGTCACTACCACACCCGAACTGGGGCTGGCGATGGGCCTGGCGGCCGAACCGGTAAGGCCCTCGATCGTGTACGGGGCGGCGTCGACGGGCACCGAGTCAGAGGTGGTCGATATCGCGAAGTCGGACACCGTACCGGCCTTCGGGTTCGTGACGTTGGCCAGGGTGATGACGAGCGAGTCGCCGGCGTTGACGGGGTCAGAGACCGGCACGGTGGCAGAGCCGCTGACGAGGGACGGGGCGGCGGCGACGTAGTGCCAGCCCTGCGTGGTGTCGCTCACTTCGACGCCGGTGACGGTAGTGAAGTTGGTCGGGCCCGCTGGCTCGCTGAGGAGGATGTTGTCACCGACGCTCAACGCGGTCGACGACTTGAAGCCGACGGTGTAGGTGGCTGACGCACCCGGCAGGTCGCTGGACTCGAACACGGTGGCGTTGGAAACCGAGCTGCCGAAGGTGACCGAGTTAGTGGTCTGCGGCGCGCCACCACCGGGCCCGACTGTGATGTCGTCGGACTGGGGGGTGCTGGCGGCGGCGGGGTTGGTCCCAAGGGCGGTGATGGTGAGGCTCCCTCCCGTCATGACCGGGTTGGCCAACGTCAAAGTGATCTGTCCACCTTGCGCGGTGGCACTATTCACCGGGTCGGCGATCGGGGCGCCACCCGGGGGCGTGTACGTGACGGTGTACCCCGACGCCCCGCCGGTGTAAAGGCTGAGCGCCTCGGTCCCGCTTGTGACCCCAACACTCAGCACGACGCTGTTCTGGTTCGCCAGCACGGCGGCCGCGCTGACGATCGGGACGTTGGAAATGGTGTAAGTCGTGTTGGCCCCGAAGGCGCGGGAAGCCGCGGACAGGGTCAGACCCGAGGAGGCGACCGCAACGGCGTTGGATGCGGCCGGGGTCGCGTTCATTACGGTGGTCACATTGAAGTCGAAATGACCGGTGGCGGCTGGGGCGGTGGCTTCGAAGTCGACTTCGACCCTGGAGCCGGCGGTGATGTTGCAATTGCCGTTCAGGTCGATGGTCAAGATCCCCGCAGTCGAGGCGCCTCCGCCGCCGACGCCGGCCGTACCGGCTTGCAGGCAGCCATTGGCCGTCACATCGACGCTGCTGGGGGCCGAGCCGAGGAGCTCCGAGGGCGTGATGGTTATCCAATTGGCACGCGCCCCGGACAAGCCGGCTGGCACCGTGAACGAGACGTCGAAGCTGGCTGGAGTCCCGGCGCCCACTGTCGCCGGGGTGGCGCTGACGGCGCTGACCGGGCCCGACGGGCCGAGGGGGGAGCCGATGGTGTAATTGCCGGTTATAACGTCGGCGTAGGCGGGCAGGGCGGTGGCGGCCAAGCCGGCGCCGAGGGCGCCCATGCTTAAGGCCAGGGTGCCGGCGATCAGCTTGGCGGAGCCGACGGCGCGGCGTCCGGTGGTGCCGGTTACTAGTTGTTCGGGCTTATCAATATCTGGGACATTGCTTGTCATTATGAGCTCCTAAAATAGAAATGAGGTTATTTTTTCCGTAGCGAAGACAAAATATGATCTTGCAAAGTCGGTGGCGGGCACGATTGAAGACGCGCGCACCCAGAGCGTCGAGGTGATTTATCGAAACGCCGACGGTCTGGGCTCGCCGTTCTCAAGGCCACGCCAACGGGCAAAAGGTTCGAAGCGACAGCAGCGGGCCTAATTGCCAGATGCTGCCCCGACGGGGCCGCTCGTGGTTACCGCGAGCGGCCCCTGGTACCGGGTGGGACTTATAGGCTGGGGCTCTTATTAGCTGGGCACCGGTTAGCTGGGGACTGGTTAGCTGGGGACTGGTTAGCTGGGGACTGGGGCTTCGCTGACTATGTAAGCCCGGGCCACGCCTGGCGGGGTCTTCCCGGTGACGTGAACGGACAGCTTCTCAAACAGCAGGCCCTTGGCCGTGTGGACGGGGTCGTTGAGGGTGAAAGTGGCATCTGCGGAGGCCCATTTCTTGTCCGCCGCGCACGTCGGAGTGCACTGGTTCCAGCTGACGACGCCTTTCGCTGAGGCCTCGGACGTAGCCCATTTGGACCAGGTCAGGTCCTTGGCCAGGTTGTTACCGTCAGCGCAGGCCACCGTGAGGGACGCCGGCCGGGTCAGGCCCTTTCCCGTCCCGCAGTTCAGGACCATGGGACCCGTCGGGGTCTTGGTCGTGGCTGCGTGCGCTGTCCCTGCCATGACCATGCCCCATGCGCCAGAAAATACCGCCGCCGCAGCGAGCGGCGTGGCGAGCAGGGTTGCCTTGCGCCGTTGTGATGTGAAAACCGGCCGGTTGGATTTACCAAGTGTTCCCATTTATCTCCTCCAAGG
>JASHVH010000439.1 GCA_030039575.1 Acidimicrobiales bacterium
CCAGGACAGCCGTCCCTCCCGCCCGGACTAAGAGGTCCGCTGCCACCCCGAGGGCGGGGTTAGCCGTGATACCCGAGTAGCCGTCGGACCCGCCACACTCCAGCCCGAGGACCAGTTCGCTGGCCGGCACCGGCGTGCGTTGGGCTTTGTTCGCCTCTTCGGCCAGGTCACGGAGCCGGGCTGTGGCCTCGCGCACCGTCGCCCGGGTGCCGCCCATTTCCTGGATGGTCATGGACAGGAACGGAGTGGTAGCCGGCAGGTCGAAGCCTTCCGTGAGGGAGCGGACCTGGTTGACCTCGCAGCCGAGGCCGAGCACGAGCAGGCCGGCGAAGTTCGGGTGCCTGGCGTAACCGCTCAAGGTGCGGCGCAGGAGGTCGAAACCCTCCCCGGAGCCGGCCATCCCGCACCCGGAACCATGCGTCAGCGCCACCACGCCGTCGAGGTTGGGGTAAGCCGCCATCAGTTCCGAACCCTCCTGGAACTGGTTCGCCACCATCCGGGCCACCGTCGCGGAGCAGTTGACCGAGGTGAGGATGCCCAGGTAGTTCCGCGTGGCGACCTGCCCGTTGGGCCTTACGATGCCGTCGAAGGTGGAGGGTAAGCCCGCGGGCAGGCCCGAGCGCCCCTTGAGGCCCAGGCCGAAGGCATAGTCGCGCTCGAAATCGGCGAATTCGAGGTTGTGGGTGTGCACGTGCTCGCCGGCGGCAATGGCTCGAGTGGCCACCCCGATCACCTGCCCGTACTTGCGCACTTGCCCGCCCTCGGGGATGCCCTGCAAGGCCACCTTGTGGCCGGCAGGGATGTCGTCCCGCAGCCGCACTGAACGGTCCCCGGCAGCTATGTCCGTCCCGGCCGGTAGCGCCTTGGTAAGTAGCCCGACGCTGTCGTCGGGCCGGAGGAGCAGGCATCTTTCTGGAGCACTCGTGTTCGCAACGGCCATGGCTCCTTTCTAGCCCGCAGATTGGCCTAGCCAGGCTGCGCTCCAGGAACGGGGGCCAGGAACGGGGGCCGGGAACGGGCTCCAGGAACGGGCGCCAGGAACGGTCGCCACGAACGGTCGCCAGGAATGGTCGCCAGGAACGGGTGCTACGAAAGGCGCTCCGCCAGGTAGGCGAGCGAGAGCGGGTAGCGGTACTCGATGCGCCCGTGGCCGCCGTCGAACAATTCGAAATGGACGTCCTTTACATCGACCGCCGCCAGCGAGTCACAAAAAGCTTGCCCGCCGACATCCAGGAACCATTCGTCCCGTGTCCCGCCGTCTACCCATATGGCCCGCAGCCCGCGCAGGGCGTCGGCGTACTTCGGGACCATCCGCACCGGGTCCCAGTCCAGCCATCGCAGCCACACCTCCTCACGCAGGCGGCCGGTAAAGGGGTCGAAGGGCAGTTCCGGGCTGCCGTCCTCCCGGGCGGAGAAGCAGGCGGAAACGCCCAGGGTCATCAGCAATGTCTCATCGGCCGGCTTGGTGAAGGCCACGCGGCCCTGAAAATCTTCCCACCACTTTTCGATCGAACCGTCGTAATCCCGCAAAGCTCTTACGGATTTGGCGAACTCGGGCAGGTACAGGAGCTCGTAGTACGAGTCGCCGGCGTGACTGGCCATGCCCCCGAAGAGGTCGGGCCTGAGCATCGGGGTGATCATCGCCCCGAAGCCACCGCTCGACTTGCCCTGCACCCCGCGGTGGCCGGCCTCGGCCAGGGTGCGGTAGTGCGAGTCAACGAAGGGGACCACCTCGTCACAGAAGTAGGTGTGGTACCGCCCGGTCCCGTCGGAGTCGACGAACTGCGAACCCCCATAGGCGGTCCAGGCGTCGACGAAGACCACGATGCAGGGCGGCGCGCCCCCGCGGGCGAACAACTGGTCGGCCGCTTCGGGGAACGGCAGCCGGTAGGCGCTGCGGTTGGCCCACATGGCGACGTTGCCGGTGTACCCCTGGAGCACGTAGACCGACGGGTAGCGCCGGTCAGGGGCCTCGTCGTACCCGGGGGGCACGTACACCCAGAGCGGGCGTTCGGTGGGGTCGCCCAGCGGGTTGCCCCTCAGCACGTCCGAGGAAATGGTGAGGTGGTCGATGCGTCCGGCGAGATCTCGTTCCCAAGGCAGAGGCATGAATGAACGATAGGCGCCCGTCCTCGCCGGCGGGCGTTCGAGGGTCGCCGGAGGAGCGGGGCACCGGGCGCCTCGGGTATTTTGAGGGTGTCTACGCGCCGACCATGGAGGTTGCAATATGGCACGGGTCCTCATCCTGACTGGCGACGCCGCCGAGTCCCTTGAAGTGATGTACCCCTACCAACGTCTTCTCGAAGAGGGCTACGAGGTGCATATCGCGGCGCCCACAAAGAAGAAATTGCGGTTCGTGGTACACGATTTCGAGGATGGCTTCGACACCTACACGGAAAAGCCGGGTTACACCTGGGCCGCCGATCTCGCCTTTGCCGACGTCGACCCGGCCGGCTACATCGCCGTGGTCATACCTGGCGGCCGGGCACCCGAGTACATCCGCAACGACCCCGATTTCGACCGCATCGTCACCCACTTCTTCCAGGCCGACAAGCCGGTGGCCCAGATCTGCCACGCCCCCCTCGCCCTCGCCACGGCCGGTGTACTGGCTGGACGGCGTACGGCCGCCTACCCGGCCCTCGCCTCTGATGTCGAGCGGGCGGGGGCCGAGTTCGTCGACGGCGCCGCGGTAGTGGACGGCCTCATGGTGTCGGCCCGGGCCTGGCCGGACCATCCCTCCTGGATGCGCGCCTTTGTCGAGATCTTGCGGGCCAAGGCGCCGGCCAGCCCCGCCTGAGCCGGCACCACCCACATAATTGCCCACATATTCGGTGGGCCGGGGAGCCGGTCGTTACCAGCCGGCGGCGCCGATGATGGGGGCGGACAAAGCCTTGCCGGCCACGCCGCCAAGTTGCGGTGCATCGCCGAAGGCGTCGACGCCACCGTTAGCGTCTACCACCCACGCACCGCGGCCATCGCTGGTCGGCACGATCGCCACCGCCGGGTCCCCGGCGGTGGTCGCCTTCGCGTCGGCCCCGGGCCCGAGGGCTATGGCGTTCCCCTCGGGGAAGACGGTGCCGTTGGCCAGGAGCACCCAGTAACCCTTCCCGCTCGGGGTGGGGGCGGCCGACGTCGCCGTCAGTTTATTGATGTGGGCAAAGCTTTGGCAGTTGGTATCGGTGATCTTGGGGGCGTCGCCGAATGCCACCATGTCGCAATTGGTCAGCAGCATCCAATAACCGTTGCCAGTGGCGTCGGGGACCACGGTGACGACCGGGGCCGGGCAACCGCCGATGCTGGCGCAAGATCCGGCAAAGTGAGCGTTGCCGAAGGCGAACACGCCGCCGTCCTTGCCCACCATCAGGTAGCCCTTGCCGTTCTCAGTCGGCACGATCGCTACTATCGGCGCCGCCAGGTGGCGAGGCGCGTGAGAACCGACGGGGCCGATCCCGCTCGCCGGCACCGAACCGGCGTAGGCGGCGTCGCCGAAGGCGAACACGCCCCCGTCAGAGGAGACCATCCAGTAGCCGCGGTGGTCGGCCGTCGGCGCCATCCCGGTCACCGGCCGTTGTAAGGCGATATTGCCCGTCGAGCCGTGGAATTGTGCGTTCCCAAGGGCAAATACCCCCCCGTCCTTTCCCACCAGCCACAAACCCTGCCCGCTCAGCGGGGCCGTTGGCGACGCAGTGGTGCTGGTAGGACTGCCCGAGGTTGTCGTCGGCGCAATAGGGGGCCCGACCTGGCCGCCGCTCGGTGGCGAACTGAGCGTCCCATAAACGACGTTGAAAGAATCCGTGCTCGGGTCGTACTGGGTCGGGTACGCAATTATCTGGTCCGAATGGTTGACCATGTATATGGGGGAACTGGTGGCCGAGGC
>JASHVH010000440.1 GCA_030039575.1 Acidimicrobiales bacterium
GTTCCTTCGCCGCAAGGCCGAGCTCGGGACACGGGCCCCCAAGCCGGCCGAGGCACGAGAACTGCTGGACCTTGCTGAGACGGCGATCCGGGCAAAGGTCTGAATAGCTGGCGTTGACGAACGCTGACAGCAGCGACTCCTATAAGGCAGGTCTACTCAGTGTTGGCGTGAAATCGGGCTGTCGTGTGCGTCAAGGCCGGCTCGCTGGTCCGCAGCTCCCTCCCGGGGCCAGCTGAGTTGATCGCGTGCTGCAGCACTTCGCGTGCCTCGCGGCGTTTTCCCGTCCGCCATAGCACTTGCGCAAGTTTGCCTCGCAACCCGAGAGCAACATTGGCCACAGCCTCGGTACCTAAGCTCTCTCGCTTAGCAACGTCCAGGGCCGACTGGAACACACCGACAATTAGACGACTCCGCCCGCTCACGGTAAAACACTAGGCCGCTGTCCTATTGTTTCGAGGAGCCGAGACGGGCTTCAGCTCTCGAGTGGGCCCGATCGCCAGAGCGCGCGTCGCTCACCCGCCCGGATATCGATAGGGAGTCGATTCTGCGGGGGTGGTACCGGGCAGCTGTAGAAGTTGGAAAAGCCGCAGGGCGGGATGAACGCGCGGTTGAAATCGAGGTGCACCTCGTCTGTTTCATTGGGCGGGACGAAGCGAAGAAAACGGCCCGGTGTATAGCTTTCGACGCCTGTCGTCGCGTCAGCAAAGGTGATCACCAGAGCCGGACCGTCGCGGAACGGTGCGAGCTCATACAACTGTCCGGCATATCCAACCTCGATTGTTGCCGGGACGCGCTTCGAGTGGCCCGTATCTTCAGCGCGGGTGAATTCCCAAGGAACCTCCTCCTCCTCGGACGACCGGACGAGACGGGCCGGTAGAACCATCAAGGGGTCGTAGTCGTAGGTGAGCACACGCTCGAACCTCGCCCGGTTCTCACCGGCCTCATCGTAGACCCGCAGTTCGTAGTCCTTGCCATCGAGCGAGAACACCTCGAACGAGAAGCGGCCGCAGCTGACCACCGGGCTGCCTTCCGGGCCCAGCCGCTCAACGAGGACGGTGCCGTCTACTTGGCGACCGTCCACGAACACGCCGGCGTCCCGGTCTGCAGTCAGCAGCGCCCCGTTGCCAGACTCGGCTAGTTGCACGAACGCCGGGATCTGTTCGATCCGACTCCTGTCCGGTGTGAGCTTCTGGTACGACACGAGCGCTGGCCAGCCCGTCTTCGACGTGAGGAACTCCTGCCGCTTGTCACGCCACTGTCTCCACTCGTCGACTGGCGCGACCGCTGCTGCGTGCTCCACCTCTCCTGTACGCGACTTCCCAGGAGCGGACCGCGTTGACTCGCCCATCCTCGACTACCCTCCAGTCCTCAAGCGCCCTGTGCCGACCGGGCGATCGCAGCCTCCGTGAGGCCTTGATTGGTCAGCTGAGTGACGATCTTTCCGAACCGCAAGACGAGCACACGATGGCAAATGTGGGCAAGTTGCTCGTAATCGCCCGATGCGACGACGACGGTCGCACCCTTGAACGCCGCCCCAGAGAGCATCTGGAGCACCTCAAATTTCGCGCCCGCGTCCACACCCTGGGTCGGTTCGTCTAGGAGGAGCAACCTCGGGTGCATCCGCATCCATTTCGCCAGCACCATCTTCTGCTGGTTACCACCGGAGAAGCTGGCAGCCTTCTGTTCCGGTGCGCAGGGTCGAACGCCGAACTCCGCGAGGAGCGACGACGCAACCTGCCGCTCTCTGCCGACACGCACCTTGCGAAAGGCCAAAGTCGTTGCGATCTCAGGAAGCGTCACATTCTCGCGCGCCGTCCCAAGGGGCCACAGTCCGTCCCGCTGCCGGTTCCCGGGCACGAGGCAGACCCCTAGTTCGATCAGGTCGCGAATCGGCAGCGACAACAGATCGCTGCTTCCGAGCGTCGCCCTACCCGAGTGCGCACGCATCGCGCCACTCAGAAGGTACGGGATCTCCTCCTGTCCCATACCGGTGAGGCCTGCGAAGCCGAGGATCTCTCCTGGGCCCGCATCGAATGAGACTCCGTTGACTCTTCGCCCCACCAGCTCGCTTACTCGAAGCACTAGCTCGGCCCTGGGCCCGTCGACCCGGGTTGGATAGAAGCGTTCCATCGCTCGTCCGAGCATGGCGAGGATGATGCGCCCACTCTGGTCACCCGAAGATCTAAAGGTGTCGACTACGATCCCATCACGCAGGACGCTGATCCGATCTGCTATGGCGGCGACCTCCTGCAGGCGGTGCGACACGAACACGACGGCGGAACCGGAATCCGCTACGGTGCGCATGAGTGCCAGCACACGAGAGGATGCCTCGGCGTCGAGGTACGCCGTCGGTTCGTCCAGGACGAACACGAAGGAATCCGAATGATCCTCGAGGAGGCGCTTCGCCCGAGCAATCGCCAGCGCGGCTCGCTCGGCGGGGTTGAGAAGCGATACCGGTGTGTCCGGGTCAATGTCGACGTGCATGTCTCTTAGCAGCGCAACGCATCGCTGGCGCTCTCGCCTGACAGCAATAGGTGCTAACAGTCGTGTCCCATAGGCGGCGGTGATCCCCATGTTCTCGACGACCGTCATCTGTTCGACCAGGCCCAAGTCCTGATGGATCACGGCGATCCCGTGCTTGTGAGCGGCGACCAGGGGGAAGGGGACCTGTTGGCCCCACAACTCGAGGCGTGCGCCCGGCTCGGGGACATACACACCGGTCAGGATCTTGACAAGTGTCGACTTGCCGGCTCCATTCTGGCCGAGCAGCGCATGCACCTCGCCCGCCATCGCCGTGAAGTCAACGTTGTCGAGCGCATGCGACCCGCCGAAGCGTTTCGATACTCCGGTCAGTCTCAGCCCTGCGGTGGTCATCGTCGTTGGGCGTTGGCGCGGGCGGCCAGTTTGGCGAATGCTACGGCCGCGACCAAAGCGGCCCCGTTGAACACATCCGACACCCAGGGCTGGGCGCCGTAGAGCTGCAATCCAGTGACGCCGATGACCAGCAGGTACAGGGCTACGAGCGTGCCGAGCGCGTTGAACCGGCCGACGACGATCGTGGTCGCACCGAGAAAGACCCCGGCAAAGGGCTGGAGCAGGAACTGCGAGGCGACGCTCGGGTCGAGTTGGCCGACACTGCCAGCGAAGAACACGCCCGTGGCACCAGAGATCACTGAGCAAACGACGAAGGCACTGATGCGGAGCCGATCGACGTTCAGCCCAGCTAACCGAGCGGCCTCTCGGCTTCCGCCGATAAAGAGCAGCGAGCGTCCAAACGGGGTGTGTTCGTAGACGTACCACGCCGCCGCGACCAGTACCCAACCGACCCACACGATGCTCGGGAAACCGAGAATGTTTTGCCGGGCCAGGGTCAGAACATCTGAGGGAAGTCCCGTAATCACGTTGCTATTGGTGAAGGCGTACGCCAGCCCGCCGAGCAGGGTCATGGTGCCGAGGGTCGTGATGAACGAGTCGATGCCAACTTTCACGACGAGAAGCCCATTAATGGTGCCGACTGCAAGGCTGAGGCCAAACACGGCAGCCATCGCCTCCCCCAGGCCAACGCCGTGGGTCGTCAGCTGCGCGAGAAGCGCCCCAGCGGCGACCATCAGGCCCGCAATGGAGAGGTCGAAGTCACCGACGCGAAGCGGCAACGTCACCGCGATGGCGAGCGGGACGATCACCGCTTGTGACTCGATCATCGCTTTCACGTTGCCTACCGTGGGAAAGGTGTCAGGGAGCAGCAATGAGAACACGCCGAAGCCGATTAAGCAGATCACCACGAGGCCGTATTGCTCGACCCCGGCCATCAACGCCCCGCGCCGCCTCCCCGCTGGCACGGTCAGATGCTCGAGTTGAGCCGCCTCCCCTGCGGCGGAGGCAGTGTCGGTACTCACGCTGCCTCCAGTCCTCCACGCTTCGTCACGGCTTGCCTACTGCTCGCCCCATGCTTTCAGGAAGGAGCTCTGGAAGCCGCTGAACCCTGGATAGATCGCGGCGGTAGAGCCGTTGCCGATGTTCGTCGCGTCGATGACGCGACCGCCCAACCCGACGTTGACTGCCGGGTCGCCGAGTATCCCGCGAGCGACCTGGTTCACGATCAGCCAACCTGTGTAGCCCTCGGGCGGATTGGCAATGGTCATTCCTTGAAGGGTGTCATGGTGCGCCATGGCTTCCAAGTTAGATGCGCTGCCGTCATGCCCCGTTATCACGACTTTCGTGAACCCAGCTTGTTGGAGCACTGGGCTGATGACCCCGGCAAATGCGTCGGCGGCGGGGTCGATGTAGTTGATTGACGGCTCGCGCCGAAGGACGGTCTCAGCCAGAGGACCGAGCTGGGT
>JASHVH010000441.1 GCA_030039575.1 Acidimicrobiales bacterium
CGCCTTCGCCTGTATCCGCCGCATCGGCGTGGAAACGGGCGGCTCGAACATCCAGTTCGCCATCAACCCACTGGACGGCGAGATGGTAGTGATCGAGATGAACCCTAGGGTTTCCCGCTCGAGCGCCCTGGCATCGAAGGCCACCGGCTTCCCCATCGCCAAGATCGCCGCCCGCTTGGCCGTCGGTTACACCCTCGACGAGATCCGCAACGACATCACCGGGGAGACGCCGGCCAGCTTCGAGCCCACCATCGACTACGTGGTGACGAAAATCCCCCGCTGGGCCTTCGAGAAATTCCCCGGGACGCCGGAGATCCTCGGGACCCGCATGCAGTCGGTCGGCGAAGCCATGGCCATTGGCCGTAATTTCCCAGAGTCACTGCAAAAGGCATTGCGTTCGCTCGAGACCGGCCGGGCCGGCCTCAATTGCGACCCGGCAGAACAGCTCTACGGGGCGATGACCGACGAGGAGCTCATTGCCCGGGCGTCGGTGGCCACCCCGGACAGGCCGTTCCACCTCGAGGCTGCGCTGCGTCGCGGCGTACCCCCAGAGCTGCTTCACCGCGAAAGCGGGGTAGACCCGTGGTTCCTTGACCAGATAAGCCGGATCTGCCAGGAAAGAGCCCGCCTCGAGGCCGTGGGCTCGGCGGCGGCGATGCAGAGACGTGACTGGCGGCGGGCCAAACGGCTCGGTTTTTCCGACGCCCAACTGGCCTACCTCTGGGGAGATGGCGAGGCCGACGTGCGTGCCGCCAGAGGCAGTTGTGGCGTGCGGGCTACGTTCAAGACGGTCGATACCTGCGCGGCCGAGTTCGCCGCCCGGACCCCGTACCACTACTCGACCTACGAGGACACAGACGAAGTGGCGGCCTCAGAAAAGCAGAAGGTGGTGATCCTCGGGTCGGGCCCGAACCGCATCGGGCAAGGGGTCGAGTTCGACTATTGCTGCGTGCAGGCCAGCTTTGCCCTCCACGACGCCGGTTTCGAAACCGTGATGGTCAACTGCAACCCGGAGACGGTCTCGACGGACTACGACACGAGCGACCGGCTCTATTTCGAGCCCGTCACCGCCGAAGACGTGCTCAACGTCCTGGACGTCGAGTCCGCCGACGGGCGCTTGGCCGGGGTGATCGTGGCACTAGGCGGGCAGACCCCGCTCAAGCTTTCCAACGCCATACCGCCCGAGCTGGTGCTCGGCACCTCGCCCTCATCGATCGACCTGGCCGAGGACAGGGAGCGGTGGAACGGCCTATGCGAACGGCTCGGTATCCCTCAGGCCGCCGGCGGCACCGCCACCAGCAAGGAGGAAGCTGTGGCCATCGCGGCCAAGGTGGGGTACCCGGTCCTCGTCCGCCCGAGTTATGTCCTCGGCGGCCGGGCGATGGAGATCGCTTACGACGACGAAGACGTCGAGCGGGCCATGAGCGCAATGACCACTTCGGGGTCGCTCGGGCGGGAAGGTGGCCTTTCGGCCGAAAGGCCCGTGCTGGTGGACAAGTTCCTGGAGGACGCCATCGAGGTGGACGTCGACGCGGTGCGCGACGCCACCGGGGAGACGCTGGTCGGAGCGGTCATGGAGCACGTCGAGGAGGCAGGCGTGCATTCCGGGGACAGCGCCTGCGTTGTGCCGCCGCCGACCCTGAGCCCGGGGACCATCGACGTGATCGAGGGCTATACCCGTTCGATCGCCGGTGCGCTGGAGGTGAAGGGCCCGCTCAATGTCCAATTTGCGGTCCAGCGAGGCCCCAACGGTTCGTCCCAGGTGTTCGTGATAGAGGCCAACCCTCGAGCGAGCCGCACCGTGCCGTTCGTCTCGAAGGCCACGGGGGTGCCGTTGGCGAAGGTGGCGGCGCGCGTCATGGCGGGCGCCACGCTCGCCGGCCTGCGGGCCGAAGGTTTGCTGCGTCACCCGGTCGGCGGCTACGTGAGCGTGAAGGAGGCAGTGTTGCCCTTTGACCGCTTCCCGCAGGCCGACAGCCTGCTGGGGCCCGAGATGCGCTCGACCGGCGAGGTGATGGGGATCGACAGCAGCTTCGGGCTGGCGTTCTCCAAGACCCAGATCGCGGCAGGCGACAACCTCGCCGAAGGGGGGGCGGTTTTCTTCTCGGTGGCCGACCGCGACAAGCCGGCGGGCCTCGAAGCGGCGGCCCGCTTCGTCGCTGCCGGTTTCACGATCGCCGCCACCACCGGGACAGCCCGGTACCTGGAGAACGCCGGCGTCCCCGTGGGGACGGTGGTGGCCAAAGTGCTGACGCCCGAGAACGCGGGCGCAGATGCCGGCGAGCCGAATGCTCCCGGCGCCGTGGACGCGGTGGAGCTCATCCGTTCGGGGAAGGTCCACCTGGTCGTCAATACGCCCCGGGGCCGGGGCTCGCGCGCTGACGGTGCGTACATCCGGCGGGCGGCCCACCAGTACAAGGTGCCGCTGGTCACCACCGTCGCGGCGGCCAGAGCGGCCGCCGCCGGGGCCCTCGAGCGGGCCGGCCGGCCCTTTACGGTGAAGTCGCTCCAGGAACACCACGGGGAGCACTGACTCAGTGAGTGGCCGGCTTCGACGGGCGGCCCGACGTGCCCCACCCAGTGGTACGGGCGTGGACATGACGACTCGCGTCGGGCCCGTCAGCTTGCCTAACCCGGTCATGACGGCGTCGGGTACCGCCGGCCACGGCGCGGAGCTCGGCGCCTACCTCGACCTCTCGCAGCTCGGGGCGGTCGTGGTGAAGTCGTTGTCGGTGGAGCCGTGGGCCGGCAACCCGGCTCCCAGGTTGTTGCCGGCGGCCGCCGGCATGCTCAACAGCGTGGGCCTCCAGAACCCGGGTATCGACGCCTGGCTGGCCGACGATATCCCGGCCCTGGCTTCGGCGGGCGCCCGGGTGGTGGTGAGCGTATGGGGGCGCAGCGTCGGGGACTACGCAGAGGTCGGGCGCCGGCTGACGACTGCATTGGTGCGCTCCCGCGGCCCGGTGGTGGCGCTGGAAGCGAACATCAGCTGCCCGAACGTGGAGGACCGCGAGCGGATGTTCGCCCATTCCACGGAGGCCACGAGCGCCGCCTTGAGCGCCCTGGCCGGTGCCGTGGCCCCCCTGGGGCTGCCCATCTGGGCCAAGCTAAGCCCCAATGTCACCGACCTCGTCGCCATCGCCGGCGCCGCTCTGGCTGGCGGCGCCGGCGGTCTGACCCTGGTGAACACCCTGATGGGGCTGGCCATCGACCCGGCCTCCGGATTGCCCCGGCTCGGTGGGGGCGGGGGAGGGTTGTCCGGGCCGGCGCTCCACCCCATAGCAGTGCGGGCGGTGTACGACTGCCGCCAGGCTTTCCCGAGCGCCTCCATCGTCGGCGTCGGTGGCGTGAGCGGCGGTTACGACGCTGCCGAGCTCCTCAGCGCCGGCGCGGACGCGGTCCAGGTCGGCACGGCGTCCTTCGTCGACCCCCGGGCGCCATTGCGAGTGTTGGCCGAACTGACAGAGTGGTGCGCCGCGGAGGGCTTCGGGAGCGTGGCGGAGGTCGTGGGGACTTCCCACCGGCGGGAGGCGACCCGGACGCCCAATGGTCAGAACGAGGTGGCCCGTGCAGGGGCGGCCGGCAAGCGGGCACCGTGACCTCGTGGCCCCCCGTCCCGGGTTGATGTCCTTGCCTCACGACTGGACCGGTGACGAACATCGACAGACCGGGCGCGGCCAGTGGCCAGGAGGCGACCCGAAAGGCCCACCGGCAGGGCATCAGCGGGGCGGCTGAACACCATCAAAGCGCCACCTCGTTGTGTGCGATAGGCGAACAGGCCGGTCGGAGACCACTTCGGGAGACGGTCACTGGGCAGGAGTATGCTCAGCGAAACCAGGACTTGTTAGGAGCCTTATGGCCAACGACGGTGCGGTTGTGCGGCAAGCCGAGTCAGTTCCCTTGCCCGGCGCGGGCACCGACGCGCTCGACGCCGTCGAGCTGCTTCGCCAGCGGCTGGCTTTGGCGCTCGACTTCGACGACACGGTCATCGCCTCGCGCTGGGCGACCCGGATGCGGCCCTGGTTCGGAGTAGCCAAAGTGGGTCTGGAGCTGTTCAGTGCGGCCGGCCCGCCGGTGGTGGCTGAGCTCGTCGAGGCCGGCTTCAGCGTCTTCGTCGACATGAAACTGGCGGACATCCCGACGACTACGCGGCGGGCGGCCAGGGTGTTGGGGGCGCTGGGGGCCTCCTACCTCACTATCCACACGTGTGCCGGGCCGAGCACGCTGATGGCCGGTGTGGAAGGCCTGGCCGAAGGGGCCGACCGAGCTGGTTTGCCTGCGCCGGTGGCGCTCGGCATAACCATCCTGACCAGCGACGCGAACGCGCCGGCCGAACTGGTGAGGGCGCGCGTGGCCATGGCCCGCGACGCGGGCTGTGGCGGCATCGTCTCAGCGGCCTGCGACCTGAGCGAGGCCAAGGCGGTGGCCCCCGGGCTGCTGGCCGTCGTACCGGGGATCAGGCTGGCCGGCACGACCAGTGACGATCAGAGCCGGTCCGCCACGCCGGCCCAGGCGATGCGGGCGGGCGCCGACATGCTCGTGATCGGGCGAGCGGTGACAGCGGCCCCGGTCCCGGAGGCGGCCGCTGCTTCGATCGTGGAGGAGCTCACCGCGGCTCTGGCCGGATAGCCAGGACAATTTTTAACACTCGGAATCTCCCAACCCCGGTTGGCAACGCGATAGGGTGCGCTCCATGCCTTTGCCGCCCACTCTTTCCGCAGATCAACGCCAGGCCGCCCTCGAGAAGGCAGCTGCTGCTCGCCGGCAACGAGCTGAGCTCAAGGACCGCCTCAAGATGGGCTCTGTCTCATTGAAGGACCTTCTTGACCAAGGACAGAGCGACGAAGTAGTCGGCAAGATGAAGGTGCTTGCCGTGCTCGAGAGCCTCCCGGGGCTTGGGAAGGTCAAGGCCCGGCGGGTCATGGACGAAGTCGGCATAAGTGACACGAGACGGGTCCAGGGCCTGGGAGACCAGCAGCGGCGCAAGCTACTCGAAAAACTGGGCTGACCCCCAGGTAGTGGCGCTGTCGCTCACCTTGGCCGGGTTGTCGTCTCCGGAACTGGAGCCGCATGGGGCGTCGCGACACCGACAGGCGGACCGATCTTGAAGGCGGGACCACCGGTCAGGGCGGTAGAGCGCGCCCGGCCCCTCTGATCTTCGTAATCTTCGGCGCCGGCGGGGTAGGGAAAGGGACCGTTGTTTCGCGCCTTCTCCACCTTTCCGATGGGTTGTGGCTGTCACGCTCGTGGACCACTCGGCCTCGGCGGCCTTCTGAGGCGGAGGACGCGTATGTTTTCGTCGGCCCCGAACAGTTCTCGGCCCGTGTAGCCGCCGGCGGCTTCGTCGAATGGACCGAGTTCGCCGGCAACGGCCACCTCTACGGGACCCCGACAATGGAGCCGCCGCCAGGCTTTGACGTGGTGCTCGAAATCGACGCCCAGGGAGCTATCCAGGTCAAAGATCGGTACCCGGACGCCATCCTGATCTTTATCGCGGCCCCGTCACGAGAGGCACAGGAGCGCCGGTTACGGCTGCGCGGTGACGATGAGGAGAGCATCGAAAGACGCCTGGCCATTGCCGCCGACGAGGAAAAATTGGGACGCGAGATGGCGGACTTCGTGGTCGTGAACGACGACCTCGAACGGGCGTCGAAAGAGCTCGCCGGTATAGTGGACACCTGCCGTGACGGCAGTTAGACGACCAGACAGGAGCATGGCTTGAATGGCTGACCGCCGGCCGACGATGATGGACCCCCCGATCGAGAGCCTCCTCGAGCGGGTTGATTCGAAGTACACGCTTGTAAGCTTGGCCGCCAAGCGGGGCCGTGAGGTCAACTCTTACTTCAACCAGCTCGGTGAAGGCCTCGGGTCGATCGTCCCTCCGCAGGTGACTTCGATCTCACGCAAGCCGCTGTCGATCGCGCTGGACGAAATCTCAGCCGGGAAGATCACTTACCACCGCATTGTCGAGGAGGACGACGAGGCCGTCCCGGACGAGGACGGCGGCGAGGGCTGACCTCGCCGCGCAGCGTAAGTACCGGCGGGCGCCAGGATTAACCTGGCGATATGGGCGATCAAGTTCCTCTGGGTGCCCGGCCTGCAGCGGGGGACCGGGTTCTATCCGGCAAACGCGTCGTCCTGGGCGTCTGTGGCGGTATCGCCGCCTACAAGGCGGTGGAAGTCTGCCGCCGGCTGGGTGATGCGGGCGCCATTGTGAGCCCCGTCCTCACCAGGTCCGCCACCCGCTTCGTCGGCCCGCTGACCTTCAGCGCCTTGGCGGCCGAACCGGCCCGGACCTCGCTGTTCGGCTCCGAAGAGGTTGGCGCTGGCTCAGGTGCGCCGGCCCCCGCGGTGCCGGCGGCGAGGTCGGCCATCCCGCACGTAGAACTCGGCCGGAACGCTGACGCCGTCGTGGTCGTGCCGGCCACGGCCCGTCTAATCGGTAGTTATGCGGCAGGGATCTCTTCTGACCTGCTGAGTTCCGTGCTGTTGGCTACGCGGGCGCCCGTCCTGCTTTGCCCGGCTATGCACACCGAAATGTGGGAACACCCCGCCGTGCAGGACAACCTGACGCTGCTGCGGCGGCGGGGCGTGCACGTCCTGGACCCGGCTGAGGGGCGCCTGGCCGGCGGCGACTACGGCAAGGGTCGCCTTCGCGAGCCGGAAGAGGTGGTGGCCGCTCTGGAAGCCGTCCTGGTAGATGAGTCGAGCGGTACCGCCGGCACTGTCAGTAGCCGTGCCGATGCGGGCGGCACTTTGCGTGGGGTTAGGGCTGTCGTCAGTGCCGGCGGGACGCGCGAGCCGCTCGACCCCGTGCGTTATATCGGGAACCGAAGCTCCGGCAAGCAGGGCTACGCCATCGCCACGGAACTCCAGGCCCGCGGAGCTCAGGTGGTGCTGGTGACCTCGAGCCCGCTCGAGCCGCCCGCAGGTGTCGAGGTCGTCGGGGTCGAGACGGCGGCGGAAATGGCCGAGGCGGTGCTGGGCGCGGCCGCCGGCGCAGATGTGGTGGTGATGGCCGCCGCCGTGGCCGATTACCGTCCGTCTGCCCCCGCCCCGGTCAAGCTCAAGAAGTCGGGCGCCCCGGTGAGGCTCGAACTCGTACCGACCCTGGACATCCTGGCCGAGCTCGGCGCCCACAAGCGCCCGGGCCAGGTCGTGGTGGGTTTTGCCGCCGAAACGGCGACGGGTGACCAACTGGTCGAGCTGGGACGGGGAAAGCTCGAGTCGAAGGGTGCGGACCTCGTCGTGGCCAACGACGTCAGTGCCGACGGTGCCAGTTTCGGCAGTGATCGCAGCGCCGCGGTTATCGTGTCCCGGGGGTCGCTCACGGACCTGGGCGTATCAGACAAGCGAGCGGTCGCCTCGAAGCTCGTTGACGCCATCACCGACCTCTTGGGCGCCGCTGGCGTGCCTGCGCCAAAAAAAGGAGCCAACGCATGAGACGCTGGGAATTTACGTCGGAATCGGTGACCGAAGGCCACCCGGACAAAATGGCCGACCAGATCTCCGACGCGATCCTGGACGCCATCCTGGAACAGGACCCATCTGCCCGAGTTGCGTGCGAGGCACTTCTGACCACGGGCCTGGTCATGGTCGCCGGGGAGATAAGCACGGCCGCCTATGTCGAGATACCCGAGATCGTGCGCGAAGTGATCTCCTCTATCGGCTACACAAGCTCTGAAATGGGCTTCGACGGGAACACCTGCGGGGTCACGGTCTCGATCGGCCAGCAGTCCCCGGACATCGCCATGGGCGTGAACAACGCTTACGAGGTCCGCCACGGGGTGAGCGGCGAGGACGTCCTTTTCAGCCAGGGGGCCGGTGACCAGGGGATGATGTTCGGGTACGCCTGTGACGAGACCGAAGACCTCATGCCCGTCCCGATCTGGCTGGCGCACCGCCTGGCCCACCGTTTGGCCCAGGTGAGAAAGGTCGGCGTGCTGCCCTACCTGCGCCCGGACGGCAAGACCCAGGTAACGTTCGAGTACGAGGACGGCCGGCCGGTCCGGCTCAAAACGGTGCTCATATCGACCCAGCACCGTCCGACCGTGGACCTGGAAACTCTGCTCAAGCCCGACCTCCGCGACCACGTCGTCGGGCCTATCGTCCCGGCCGAGTACGCGGAAGACGGTTACGAGATCCTGACCAACCCCACCGGGCGGTTCGAGCTCGGGGGGCCGAGTGCCGACACCGGCCTGACTGGCCGCAAGATAATCGTCGACACGTACGGTGGTGCCGCCCGCCACGGTGGCGGCGCCTTCTCCGGCAAGGACCCCTCGAAGGTGGACCGGTCCGGCGCCTACGCAGCCCGCTGGGTGGCCAAGCACGTGGTCGCATCGGGGGCGGCCGAGCGCTGCGAACTGCAGATCGCCTACGCCATCGGTGTCGCCCGGCCCGTCTCGTTGATGGTCGACCTCTTTGGTACCGAGCAGGTCGACCCCAACAAGGTGCTGAAGGCCATCGAGGAAGTCTTCGACCTCCGGCCCGCGGCCATCATCCGGGACCTCGACCTGCGCCGGCCCATCTACCGCCAAACTGCCGCGTACGGGCACTTTGGCCGCTCGGACAAGGACCTGACTTGGGAAGCCACCAGCCGCCTGGCCGAGTTCAAAGAGGCAGTGGGGGCCTAGGCATTTGGACGGCAGCGCAGCCCCTCGCGCCCGTGTGGCCGGGAAGGCTGCGCCTGCCGGCGCTTCGGGGCAGACCGACGAGGTTGGCATGTCGCGGGCAAAGGTCGTACGTTGCCTCCCTTTTACAGGTCTCGCTTTGTGCATTTTTCGACGGGCGCCCGCCGCGACCTAGTACTTTTAGCCGTTATCCGGATAAAAAGCCACACTGCCGCCGCCAAGCTCTGATCTCGCTGGCAAAAGTTGTACCTTGCCCCCCTTTTACAGGTCTCGCTTTGTGCATTTTTCGATGGGGACGCGCCGGGACCTCGGACTTTTAGCCCTTGCACAAGCAAAAAGCGACACGACGGCCGCTGTTCCCCCGCTAGAGGGACCCAGGCTTGCTGCGGGCCCCGGCGGTGAGGTGCTGACGGGTGGTGGTCTAGCGGCCCGCTCCGAGGTAGGCCCGCTCGTGGCGCGAGTACTTCCTGACGTGGCCGGGTTCGAACGCGAACTCGACTACGAGGTCCCGCCGGAACTGGCGGGAGAGGTAAAGGCCGGGACTGTCGTCAGGGTGCCGCTCCAGGGCCGGAGGGTGCGAGGGTGGGTGCTGGCCTACCCGGTGCCCCCGACGGCGGGCCTCGCGCTGAGGCCCGTGGCCAAAGTGACAGGTTGGGGGCCGGAGCCCGAGTTGCTGGAGCTCACCGCGTGGGCGGCGTGGCGTTGGGCCGGCCGGCGGCGGTCCTTGCTGGTGACAGCCTCCCCGCTGTCGGCGGTGAGGCAGTTGCCGTCGAAGTCTGGGACGCCCTTTCGGCCGGTGCCAGCTCTTCTGACCGCCCCCACCGGCCGCGAGCAGCCCAGGAGGGAAGCCGCACGCGGGGCCACCGTCGCTTCCCTGGTCGAAGAAGCATGGGGCCCAGGCGTACACCTGTTGCGGCTGCCGCCCGTGTACAGCGCGAC
>JASHVH010000442.1 GCA_030039575.1 Acidimicrobiales bacterium
CACGAGGAGCCCGTGCTCCCAAATGACCGCGGGAGCTTAGCCGAGAAAGTCGTTTACCACTGCGGCCAACTAGCTGCGCTGTGCCAGCTCGTTGCAGGCATCGCGCAGGGTGGGCAAGAACACGCCTGGTTGTGCCACTGCCGCATCGTGGCCGGCGTCCACGAAATAGCGACGGGCACCGGGGATGAGGGTCACCAACCTCTCCTGGCGCCACGGGGCGACGACCGCGTCGCCGCTCGTAATGAGGACCGCTGTCGGCACGTCCAACTGCGGTAACCAGGGGCTGCTGTCGTAAGCATTGAGGGCGGCGCCGGCCTCGATGAACGCAGCCAGGTCCGACATCGACCGCTCGGCCAGCGCCCAAGCCATCCAGCCCTGACCGTCTTCGTTTATTCGAGCGCGCTCAGCCCCGATGCCTTTGCCCGCGGCATCTAGCACGTGCGCTGCCGGGTGCCCTCCCTCGTTGTTGGCTTGCCGGCGCCGGCGTTCGATTTTTCGGTCGTGGCGGGCGATCCTCCAACTGAGGAACTGGTGGGCCGCGCCCGGCCACTTGCGGGCCGCCGCTGAGCCGACGTGGCCGACGACTCGCGTGGCCGGCCTGAGCTTGACCCGCCTGGCGAACGAGGGGGCCGTGGCGCACAACACGAGCCCACGGACGACGTCGCGGTGGCGCCGGGCCAGCATCTGGGCTATGGCGCCGCCCATTGAATAGCCGACGACTATGGCCCGTCCCAGTGAAAGCTCGTCAATGAGAGCGGCCAGGTCGTCGGCGCACCCTTCGACGGTGAAGGGCGGCGCCCCGTGGCCCTTTCGCCCATGGCCGCGCATGTCCGGGGCGACGGTGCGGAAGGTGCGGCCCAGGAACTCGAGCGACCCGTACCAGTTGAGGGCGGCGGTCGCCATCCAGCCGTGCAGGAGCAGTACTGCCGGTGCCCCGGGCGGCCCCTGGACCTGCCAGGCCCAGGTGGGGACGCCCCTGGTCGGGGAAACTATCCCGCCTCGAGGGCGGGCATCGGCGTTGCGCAGCTCGTCTGTTGTGATGCGGCCTCCTATGCCGGCTTGGCCGCGCCAATGCTAGACCTCGGGGAAACCGGGCCAGGCGAAGGCGGGCGCCACCTATGCGCTGTCCAGGTGGGCACCAGTCCAGTGCTCAGGGCCGGCGACCAATGATGTGGAGGGAGCCGGGCCGTCATCCGCGCTTCCTTTTGCGTCACCCGCCTGGCCCAACAACCCCGAGCACCTCTGAGCTCCCGCCCACGCAGCCGCCTCCCTGGCGACGTGAGCGGGGTAGCGCCATCGCAGTAATTGCCGTTCGGTGGCGTCGTAGCCCTCTCCCAGTTCGAGCAGCGACAAGGCCAGGCGGCGGGCCCGGCGCAGCTGCAATTCGCCGGCGGGAAGGCGCAATTGCTCTTCCTGCCATGCGGCGTGCCGAGCTTGCATCGCCGGCGACAGCCGCAGCAGCTGGGCTCGGTTGAGCGGCGGGAGCCGCCGGCGCACAGATAGCTCCTCGGGCCCGGAGAGCTGAGCCAGTCCGAACTGCACCGTGCGGTTTATGGACCGGACGAAAGGGGAGTGCCGGCCACTGCGGTCCCCCAGCCCCAGTGACCGGGCCGTCTCGGCCAGGTCGAGGTCGAAACCCTCAGGGCTGTACTCGAAGCCGGCGGCCAGCCGGCGGAGCAGCCACGTGGTCGAGGGGCCGAGGAGCCCGAGCCAATAGTCCTCTACATACGTCGACCTCGGGTCGTGGCCCATGTGGTCGATGACGTCGTCCGGCCAGGGCCGGACGTGGAGAACTTCCGGAGCGAAACAGAGCTGTCGTTGCATGAAGGCCTCCCGGGCATCCCGAAGGTGCTGGAGGGGGAAGTGTCGGTCGTACGCCTCTTGAGTCTATCTCATGATATTTCATAGTACAAGAGTGAAAGTCGTCTCCGCGTGCGTTGACCGGGGCAAGCCTCTTTGGGTGCAGAACATCGAACTTGGTGCAGGAACGGCCGCATACGGCCGAAATCGCGACGAGGTCAGGAACTTGCCCCCAACCCCGGCGCGGAGGCGCCACATCCCGGAAAAAAGGCGGCCTAAGTGACCGCTGACCGCCTGAGCCTCACAATAGTGCCCGGCTGTTGCCGGTCCGGGCAGATCCATTGGGACTACGCCGAAGGCCGGCTGGTGGCGGCGACGCCGAGCAGGCGGCCTGGTCCGACGGCCGAGGCGGTCGGCCCTACCGGCCCGCGGGCAAGGGTGACCCGGGCCCCAGGTGCTCGTGGGCGGCGGCGACGCTGTTGCCGTTAGCCTCTCCGGTCACCTCGGCCGGTTCCTCCGACGCCACAGTTGGGCCCGCTCCGTCGCCGTCCACCACGCCCGCCGGCTCCGGTAACCGCTCGGCAGGCCTCAGTTCGGTCACGTCCGCCGGCTTCGGCCCTCGCTCGATGGCCTTGAAGATCGACGCCGCAATGCCCGGGCCGTCCAGCCCGAGTTGCCCGAGGATCCGGTCCGCCTTGGCGTGGGGGATGTAGGCGGTCGGCACCCCCAGGTTGAGCACCGGCGGGCTCTGACGGTTGGCGTTGAGGTCGGCGATGGCGTCGGCGATGAAATTGCCGGCGCCGCCGTTTCGGATACCGTCCTCGACCGTCACGACGAAGGCGTGCTCGCCGGCATCCGCGACCATGGCCGGGTCAAGGGGGCGCACCACCCGGACGTCCCACAAGGTTGCCTCCACGCCTTCGCCGGCCAGGAGCACCGCCGCCTCCTCGGCCGCCTCGAGCAGCTTTCCTACGGCCAGGATGCAGACCGACCCGTCCCCTTTGCGCACCAGCCGGGCTGAGAGGCCGCGGCCGACTTGGTCGGCCGGCACCTGGCGGGCCGCCGTCTTCGGGTAGCGCACGACGGACGGGCCCGACAGTTCGAGGGCCGAGTTCAACATGACCTTCAGTTCCTGGGCCGAAGACGGGGCGAAGATCGTCATGCCCGGGATCTTCAAGCAGAGCGCCATGTCCAGGATGCCGTGGTGGCTGGGGCCGTCGTCCCCCGTTATACCGGCGCGGCCAAGGGAAAAGACGACCGGCAGGCCGTGCAGCCCGACATCGAGGTTGGCCTGGTCGAAGGCCCGGCTAAAGAAGGTCGAATAAACGGCTACGACGGGCCTCAGCCCGCCCATAGCCATGCCGGCGGCCGAAGTCACCGCCGCCTGCTCCGCGATGCCGACGTCGTAAACGCGGTCGGGCCACCGCTGCTCGAACGCCAACAAGCCAGTCGGCCCGGGCATGGCCGCCGTTATGGCCACCACGTCCTGACGGCGTTCTCCTATTTCCAGCATGGCGTCGCTGAAAGCCAGTGTGTACCCGTTTATGGCCTTCGCCGATTCCGTCGGCCCGACCGCCGGGTCGAAAGCACCGGCGTCGTGAAGGCACTTTTCTTCGTCCTCCTCCGCCGGCCCATAGCCGCGCCCCTTTTGGGTCAGCACGTGGACGACGATCGGGCCGTCAAACGCGGCCGCCTGACGAAACGCTTGTTCCATGTCGGCGATGTCGTGCCCGTCCAGCGGCCCGACATAACGCACGCCGAGCGTCTCGAAAAAGGCCGGCGGTTCGATCACCTCTCTGATGGCGGAGTAAAAGCCCTGCAGGCTCGAATAAGCCAGGCTCCCGACCTTCGGCAAGTCGCGTACCGCCGCCTCGACGCGGCGCCGGGCCGAACTGACGCCCGGGTGGAGGCGCAACCGGGTAAGGCTCTCGGAAAGGTGGGACACGGTGGGAGCGTAAGAACGGCCGTTGTCGTTGAGGATCACGATCACCCGCGAGTGGCTGTGGCCCAAATTGTTGAGGCCTTCGTACGCCATACCGCCGGTAAGCGCCCCGTCGCCGACGACAGCGACGACATTGCGGTTGGGGTTATTACTGCGCTTGACCGCGGCGGCCAGGCCATGGGCATAGCAGAGCGCCGTGGAAGCGTGGCTGTTCTCGACCCAGTCGTGCACCGACTCGGCCCTTGACGGGTACCCGGAGAGGCCCTCGGCCTGACGAAGAGTGGTGAACATCTCACGCCGCCCGGTTACGAGCTTGTGCACGTAAGCCTGGTGGCCCGTGTCCCAGACGACGTAGTCACGGGGCGAACTGAAAACGCGGTGCAGGGCCAGCGTCAGCTCCACCACTCCCAGGTTGCTCCCGAGGTGGCCGCTGTTCGCAGACGAGACGGCCTGAACGATGAAATCTCGGATCTCCGCCGCCAGAGCGGTTAGTTGTTCGTAATCCAGCCGCCGCAGGTCGCTAGGTCCG
>JASHVH010000443.1 GCA_030039575.1 Acidimicrobiales bacterium
CCGGTCATGTCGACCACTTCCGCTGCCGGTCTAACCATTACGCCAATCTTTTGGCAGCCCCTGGGCCGCCGTTACGTGTTCCCCCGCAAGTACGAAAGCATCATTGACAGCTACATCGAGAACGTGGCCGCCGCCAGCGGCAGCACGACCAATGTCTATTCGGTCGACACCGAGTACTACGCCGTGGCCGGCGGAGTCCCCACTTTTATCAAGTACGACATCCACGCCGGGGGCCCGGTGGTGGACACCGACCCCTTCCCGCCCAGACGGTGCAAACCGGCGCCCGGCTACACGGCCTGTATCACGGACGCCCAACTGCAGTCGGAGCTGAAGCTTGTAAGCGCCAACCTCAAGTTACCCACGAACCTGGCCCATTTTTACGCCGTCTTTTTCCCGCCCGGGGTAGAAACCGTCGACGTGGACGGGTCGAACTCCTTTGACGGTTTTTGCGGCTATCACCGCGCCTTTGGGCCGAGCACCGACAAGACGGTCTACGCCGACTTGCCGTACGAGGCGCATGGCTGCAACGCAGGCCAAGCGCCCAACGGAGACCTGGCGGCGGATGGCGAGGTCAACACTCTGACCCACGAGATCAACGACGCCATCACCGACCCGTTGGAGCTGGACCACGCCTGGATCGACATGGCCGGCAACGAAGCGGCCGACATGTGCGACCAGGCCTACGGCCGTCCCCTCGGTTCGACCAACCGGTCCGACCCTTCTGGCAGCGAGTACAACCAGGTGATCAACGGCAACCCGTACTACGTCCAGGAGGTCTTCAGCAACCTGGCGTTCGAGAAGTACGGTGCGGGCAAAGGCTGCACGCTGAGCGAGACGCTGGTCGATAACCCCGATGCCTTCGGAGTGCCCCAGCCGACGGCCGTCGTGTCGGCGTTTGCCCACGCCACCCCGGCCAGCTTGCCCGCCAATGCCAAGGCGACGTCGAGGATCGTCGTTATGGCCTCGGACTCGGCGGGGAAGGGGGTGGCGGGCGACCACATCTACCTCAGTACCGGCCTCAGGTCCGGCACCGGCGCCTGCGGGAGGTTGAGCAAGAGCGAGGCGACTACAGGCTACAACGGAGAAGCCACGGTGACTTATACGGCATCGGGCTGGGACGTCTCCTGCTGGGTGGTGGCTATCGATGCGGAGGGTGGGCAGGCGGCAGAGGCCGTCGTCTACCAGGGGACAACGGGCAAGGACGTTCCTACCGTCGGTACCACCTTCCCCCCCTTGCTAAAAGCCGGGGCCGCCCCGACCCTCTTCACTGTCAAGGTGGCGAACCCGTCCCCTCACGCTATGGCGAACGCTCGGGTCGACTTCGCCGTCGTCAGTGCTGACCCCAGTTCCCCGAACGTCGATGCCCGCGAGGTGCACCTGTCGTACTCGAGGACCGGCCCGAAAGGACGCTTCACCAATGTCGCCCTCATCGGTTCGACGGCTAGCGGGGCCATAGAGGGCCACCTCGGCCCCGACGACGGGGCCACATTGCCGGCGGTCTCTTCGCAGACGGTGACCTTTCGCGTCGCCCTGGCGTCTGACGCGCCCGTCTCCAAGAACGCGCCGATCATGACGTTTGCGGCTTACATAGACCTGTTCAACACGGCGTCGGGGTCCCGTTCTACCGTCGCCGCCACGAGCCCCGCCAGCATCAGCGTGCCGGGTGCGGCACCCACCAACACGATGCGCTACGTCCTGATCGGTGCCGGGGTGCTCGTAATATTGCTGGCCATACTGCTGATCTTCCTTTGGAGACGGCGCCGGCGCCACCGCCAAGAGCCGGCTGGGGCGGCCACGACGGTTTAGGGCCGGGGCCTTTTCGGGCCCCCACCGAAGGTGGCCCTGACCCCCGTCTCCCCGGCGCAACTCGGGCACGCCGGAGGAACCCGGGGCCCAGGCGGTACCCTGGGGGACGTCCGGCGGTGCCGGGAACAGCCTGCAGAGAACGTACGCACATGAGCCACGACCACGGCCAGGCGACCACCGCCGCAGGTGAACAACGGGGCCGGCTAAGGGCCGTGCTCGGGATCACGCTGGCCATCGTGGCAGCAGAGGTCGTTGGCGGCGTACTGGCCCATTCCCTGGTCCTAATCGCTGATGCCGGTCACATGGCGACCGACGCAGCCGGCATCGGCCTGTCCCTGCTGGCCGTCCACTTTGCCGCCCGTCCGCCGAGCGACGCCCGCACTTTTGGCTACCAGCGAGCCGAGATCCTGGCCGCGGTCACGAACGCGGTCGTGCTCTTCGGGCTGGGCGCGTTCATCCTGGTCGAGGGCGTGGTACGGCTCGTCCACCCCGGGACATCCACACCGTCGTTGATGATCGCGTTCGGCCTGCTGGCCTTGGCCGGCAACGCCATCAGCCTTCTCCTCTTGCGCCGGGGCCAAGCCCAGAGCCTCAACGTGCGGGCTGCCTTCCTCGAGGTGGTGGCGGACATGGGGGGCGCGGTGGCGGTATTGGTGGCAGCCGTCGTCATTGCGGTCACAGGGTTCGAGCGGGCCGACCCTGTCGCAGCCATCGTCATTGGGGTATTGATCCTGCCAAGGACGGCGAAGCTGCTCCGGGACGCGCTCGACGTCCTCCTGGAGGCCGCTCCGAAAAACGTCGACCTGGCCGAGATCCGCGGGCACATCTGCCAGACGCCGGGAGTGCTGGGCGTGCACGACCTCCACGTGTGGACCGTTACCAGCGGGCTTCCCGTCCTCTCGGCCCACGTCGTCGTGGCCGACGAAGCGCTGGCGGACGGTGGAGGGGCGCGGGTCCTCGACCGTCTGGGCGAGTGCCTGGCCGGGCATTTCGACGTGGAGCACTGCACTTTCCAGTTGGAACCAGCCACGCACCGCGCTCACGAACAAGCCGTCCACCGCTGACGCCGCCCATCGACGGGCACATTTCAGGTCAGTTCCACGGCAGTGCGGCGCGCGTATGCCAGTACACCGCCGGGTCTTCCTGGGTACCGGCGAGCCGGTCGACGACATCGGCGGTCGGGTCGAGCCTGAGGGCGGCGAGGTTGCTTTCGATTTCCGCCACAGTGCTGGCGCCGCTGAGCACGACATCGGCCCACGGCTGGGCCAGGACCACGGCCAACGCAAGTGCGTCTGGGGTGGCGCCGGCGGCGCCCGCCGCTTCGGCCAGACCGGCGACGTCGCCCCGAGCGGTGAGCCGGCCGTTGGCCAACGCTTCCTTGACGATCACCCCCGCACCAGAGGCATGAGCGTCGGCAAGGGCGGGCCCGGCCGACGGTTCCAGCAAGTTCCACGTCGCCTGAACACAATCGAAAATACCCACCCTGAGCGCCTTATGGATGGTCTCTGCCTGCTCCGTGCCCGTCACCGTCAGCCCGATGAACAGGCCGTTGTGCTTCAGGCGCTCCAGTTCGTCGATGACCCCACGGTCGTCCAGCACACCGCTCTCGAGCGTGGCCGAGTGGATCTGGTAGAGGCGCAGGTTCGGCCCGAGCAGCCCGGAACTCTCGGCGAACTGCTTGCGCAAATTGGCCAACGAGAGTTCTTTGACTTCGTTCACTGGAGCGTCGACGCGCCAGTCCGCCGTGTAGGTATAGCCCCATTTCGAACCGACGGTCACGTCGCTGGGCCCGAGCCCCCTCCCCCGCAGCCAATCGGCCAGGAACGCCTCCGCTTTACCGTAGGAACGGGCCGCATCGAAGTAACGCACCCCTCCCGCATAAGCCGCGTCGAGGACAGTGTGAGCCACGCGCTCGAGCGACTCCACATCAGTTTGGCCGGCCAGGTCCGAGGCGTGGCCGATGTCGATGTAGGCGGGCCGGCCCAGAGCGGCCAACCCCAGGCCCAAACGGCTGACCGCCAGCCCCGTCCTCCCGAGCGTGGTCGTCATCTGGGGGAGACAGTACTCGCGTCCCCGGCTCGGCTAACCAGTGTGCGGGGCAGGCAGGCAGGCAGGCCTCGCCGGGGCCTGGCCGGGCGGTCGCAGCCCCGCCTCGTCCTCTAACCCGTCATCGGCCCCCGGGTGGAGCGCTCTCTTCTCGGCGGGTAGTTTCGCGAACCTCTGTAGGTGGGCAAAGCGGATCGGAGCTGACACGGAACTACTCACCCTCGGCCACGGCAAGCTCGGCCAAATCGAACTAGCCGACTTACTGCGCTCCGCCGGCCTCGAGGTCCTGGTCGACGTGCGAACGGCGCCCGGTTCGCGGCGCCACCCCCACGTGGCCCGGCCCGAAATGGAGCGGTGGCTGCCGGACGCCGGCATCGCCTACCTGTGGGAACCTCGCCTTGGAGGCTGGCGAAAACCGGCCCCGGCCTCTCCCAACACCGCTCTGCGGAACGAGTCGTTCCGCGGTTACGCCGATTACATGCGTTCGGCCCAGTTCTGGGATGCCCTTGACTCGGTGCTGGACATCGCCGGCCGAGAACGGACCGCTGTCATGTGCTCCGAAGCGGTCTACTGGAGGTGCCACCGGCGCCTGATAGCGGATGCCGCCTCCATCGGCCGGGACGCCGAGGTCCACCACATCGGCCACGACGGTGCGGTCAGCCCGCACCGCCTGACCGATGGTGTCCGTTCGGTGGACGGCGCGCTCGTGTACGACCTCGGAACCTCTGAGCCGCCTCTGTAACCGTTCCGACGGCCGGTAAGGGCCCAGAGGGCAGGCCCCGGGCTTCGTTCGGCCGGCCCACCCCGAAGATGGCTCGGTCCCTGCTTGCCGACCGGAGGCAGCCACGCAAGCTGGCGGTTTGGGGCAGTCTGGGAAGATGGGTACTTCAGACCTCGAACCAGTGAGCCAGCAGGTGCGCACGTACTGGGACATTGACGCGGCCACCTATGACCGCTCCCCTGGCCACCATCCCCGGACCGCTCTGGAACTCGCCGCCTGGGCCGGGGCGCTTCGAAGCCTGCTCCCCGCCCCGCCCGCGCGGGTCCTTGACGTGGGCGCGGGCACCGGGTTCCTCTCTATACTGCTGGCCAAGCACGGCTATGCCGTAAGCGCTCTGGACCTCTCGTCCGCCATGCTCGACCGGCTGAAGGCGAAGACGAGCGAGGCCGGGCTCGAGATCACGACCATCCATGCCGACGCCACGGAGACCCCGTTGGAGGACTTCGACGCAGTAGTGGAGCGTCACCTGCTCTGGACGATGCCGGGGCCCAGGGCGGCGCTCGAATCCTGGCGGCGGTCCTCCCCTTCTGGCCGTTTGGTACTGCTCGAAAGCCTCTGGGGGGACGCGGGTGGCCGAGCCGAGCAGCTTAGGCGGTCCGGCCATGAAGCACTTCGTCGCCTCAGGCACGGTGAGCATGCCCATCACGCCGAGTACAGTGCCGACTTGCGAAGTAATTTCCCGCTATCGGGCGGGGCGACCCCGGGTGACCTCGTCTCCCTGGTGGAGTCGACTTCCTGGGGCGCGGCGCGCCTAGAGAGGTTGCGGGACGTGGAGTGGGCCACCCGTCAGGCTCTCCCCTCTTGGGCCGACCGTTTGATCGGGGTAGCGCCACATTTTGCCGTTGTCGCCGGCTGACGTCCCTGGAGAGCCGAGTTCCGGCGGTGCCGAACTGGGAAGGAAAAGGTGGCCGAGAGCCTCCTTTTCACACCCAGATCGCGGCTGACCGTGGTCTCATCGGGCTGGCCGCCGCTCCACAGCGCCGCCAGGGATCTCGAGCTATGGCCCCGAACTTCTTCGACCGGCCGGGGCCAGCTGCGCATTTAAAAAGGCGATCTTGACCGGGTCGGCGATGACATGGATCTGCTTCACCAGCCCGTCCGCGACCCTGAGCAAAATGACGGCCCACAGCCTCTGTTCGATGAACGACAGGACGACAGGGTGGCCGCCGACTGTGTAGGACACCAGGGTCGTCGCCGGCCCGAAGTAACGCAGCAAGTTGGAGGCTACGCGACGGGGCCCATGCGCCCTTCCGCCATTGCGGGCGTCCAGCGCGCCGAGGTCTATGTCACCCCAGACAGTCGGGTCGAGCAGCTTCAGTAAGGCCGACATTTCGCCGTCCTGACAGGCCTGGATAAAGTGCTCCGCTACCCGGCGGTACTCGGTTGCGCTTACCCCGTCATCGGGACGCGCACCGCTCGACTGGACCTTCGTCCGTGCCCGCCGGGCCAGCTGACGGCAACTGGCAGCGGGCCGGCCAACGCTGTGGGCAATAGTCTCGAAAGGCACCTGGAACACGTCGTGCAGCACGAAAACGACCCGTTCGGCCGGCTTCAGTTTCTGCAGGACCACCAACAGGGCCAAGCCGACCTGGTCGTCGAGGGTGACGCGGTCGGCCGGGCCCAGGGGGGTGGTGGAACCCGCTACTGCCGCACCGATCACGTCGATGGTCGAGTTTTCCTCTGCGCGCTCACGCCTCGACCGCGCCGAGCCAATTTCGTCGAGGCAGA
>JASHVH010000444.1 GCA_030039575.1 Acidimicrobiales bacterium
GCCTTCGGCCGAGGTCACGACCCACCCTACGTCGCCGGCCCGCCCGAACCGCCTCAGCAACGACGCGCCGGACGGGCCAGCAACCAAACTTCCACGCACAGCCCCCAGCGTCGATGAGTTGGTCTGCGTCTTCTTTCGCAGATGCCTGCCTCTCGTCGGGTGGACGAACAGGTTCGGAGGCCAAGTTCGGTCCGCCGTCGCCGCGCTCGCGCCAACCTTCAGGCTGCCCTGGCCTTCCTCACCCAAGCAGTCCGGGCCCACTCCATCACCCCATGGCAAGGGTGCCACCGTCGATGAGCAACACCGACCCGGTGGCGTACCCTTGCTCCATGAGGTAGAGGTACCCCTTTGCAATGTCGCTCGTTTCGGCCACGCGGCCCGCCGGGAGCGCGGTTGACAGCTGTCTGAACACCTCGTCGCTCTGTGAGGATCCGACTTGATCCCAGAGTGGGCTCCTAACTACTCCTGGCGCCACTGCGTTCACCCGAACGGGTGCCAGTTCCACCGCTAAAGCTTTGACCGCTGAGTTGATAGCGCCGCAAAAGGCGCCGACAAGCGACCAGCCCGGCCCTGGACGGAACGCGGCGGTCCCGCTCGTCAGTGTTATGGATCCCTGGTTTGACATGTGCGGGATCGCCAACCGCACCGCGTCGAGGGCACAGATGACCCGCAGCCCGAGCATCATGCTTGCCGCTTGCGTGGTGTAGTCGGTGATCCTGGTGAAGCTGACGTTCTCTCCAGCCGTATACACGAGGTGGTCGATCGTGCCGGCCTTGTCGAACAACTCGACCCGTCCTTGTGGGTCCAGTAGGTCCGCGGTGTAGCCGCAGCTCCCCTGGGGGAGTTGCTCGAGTGCTTTGTCGGCCTCATCTTGGCGGTTGGACACAACAGTTACATGGGCGCCTCGTGACGAGGCGAGCTGAGCAGTGGCGAGCCCGATCCCGGTCGCGCCGCCCAGGCACAGGACGTGCCATGAATCAATGTTCATATCAATGAGTTTTCTTTCCCTCACTCGATAAACCGAGATGGGCTCGCTTTAATGCGATCGTTTGCCAGATCGAGTAAGAGCCCTAAGCCCACGGCTCAGGCCTCGCACGTGAACTTGAGGCTGATGTTCCACAGATCGTGGCCGCGGTGCATTTGGCCGGGGTTGGTCTGGGCGAGCTGTTGTGCCGTATGGCCCGTTCCGATCTCCTCCATGACGACGTAGGTGCTATGGTCGGAGCGGGGGATAAGCAGCCAAGTGTGATAGGCGCGCAACCCATCTCCGTTGCCGTACCAGCCGAGACGTGAGTGCGGGACGAACTCGTACACCTTGCTGGCGATCTTGAGACCAAACGTTGTCCACTCGAAGGAAACATGTTCGCCGAGCCGCCCGGAAGGGTCGTCAACGACGACGTCGCTGGCGTTCGAGTACCAGGTTGGCCAAGCCTCCGCCGTGATGAGTTTCGTCCAGACGCTCTCGACTGGCGCCTCAATTATCGTCGCATTATGTGCGAACAGGTCGGGGTGGTCAGGATCGAAGCCGTGCGGCCAGTGAATATTGGCCGAACGCTCGATAACGTCGTCATAGATAATGCTCATGCTCGTCTCCTTACTCCGTTACTTGTGCCGTACTTTTGGGCAGCTATAAATGAGCCCTACGGGTGCCCCGTTTTGTGGACTAGTGATGACCGACGAATTTGGGCTAAACCCGAACCAGTTTGTTGCGTCACGACGATTTCGGAGATGCCAGCGAGAGTGGGTGACAGCGTTTCGGTAAGAGATGGATCCGTACGACATCGAGTCGCACCTCGGTCAGCTAGTTGGCAGACGGACATGTCATGATCTGTCCGCCGTGTCCGTCTTCGCACCGTGCCAACCCTTGGCTCGCCCCCCTGAATTTTGAGCGGGGCGCCGGCTCCAGCGGTTAGGCGCCGACTGCTCGGGTGGGGGTGGCCAGAACGGCGGCCAGGCCAGTGCGGGCTCTGACGTCGAGCTTGTTGAACACGTTGGTGAGGTGGCCCTCGACGGTCCGGGCGGTAACGAACAGGGCTTGGGCGATCTCGCGGTTGGAAAGCCCGTCGGCGGCCAATTCAGCGACGCGGCGCTCGCTCGCCGTGAGCGCTTCGAGCCCTCTGAGCTGCGCCCGACGAGGCTTGGCCCCGGTCGCCCGCAGCTCGGTCTCAGCCCGTCGGGCCAGCGCCCCGGCACCGAGGTGATGAGCGAGGTCGACGGCTTGGCGCAGCGGTTGGCGGGCCTCGACGCGGCGGTTGCGGCGGCGCAGCATGGCGCCGAGGTCGGCCAGGGCACGGGCCTGCTCGAGCTGAGTGTCAGGGCCGGCGAGCACCTCAATGGCCTCGCGCATCAGCTCCTCACCCCACTGTCCGCCTGCTACCAGCCCGGCGGCGCGCAGCGCCACACCGAGGGCCCGCGGTGCGCCGAAGGCACGGGCCAACTCGAGCTCTTCGTCGCTGAGCCGCCGGGCGGTGGCGGGCTGACCAAAGGCTAGAGCGGCTAGCGCGGCGTCGGAACGCCACGGCAGGTAACTAGGGCTGATCGCCAGGCCGGCGGTCGCGATATCACCGGCCGCTCGAAAGTCGCGGAGGGCCTCGCCGAAGCGGCCCTCGGCGAACCGAAGGCGGCCCCGGGTGTGGTGCAGTATGGTCGCTGTCAGGGCTGGGGGCATTGCGTTGGCGGCCAGCGGCTCGAGAGCTTGCTCGGCTCCCTCGAGGTCTCCTCGCTCCACCAGCACGTCGACCAGTACGCCCGTGGCGCGGTTGCGAAAAAGCGGTGGAGCTGACGGGACGTCCAGCAGAGCACGTGCATCGGCCTCGGCGGCGGTAAGGTCGCCGCGCCGGAAGGCGAGCCACGCCCGTTGGGCCAACACCGCCGGAAGGATCATCCCGTTGGTTGAAGCTTGGGCCTCGGCCACGGCGGCGTCGGCCAGGGCCTGCGCTGCGTCGTAGTGCTCGGCCCAGACCAGCGGTAGCACCGCGCTCGGGTGCCGGAACGCACCGTCGGGTACCCAAGGCGACTCCACTGGCTCGGGCAGCGGTCGCGCGTTTGCCGCGGTGGCGCGGAGGGCCAGGTCGGCTACTTGGTCGGCCGGCAGGTTGGCCAACGCGGCCACGTAACCGGCCCCCAGCAGGCACTGGCGTAGTGACGAGGGTTCCCCCGCCCGCACCAGCAGGGCACGGGCTCGCTCGGCCATCGACGGCAGGGCGGCGGCGTCGAGGACCCCGCAGGCGACGGCCATGGCATCCAACACCAGGTGTCCGTCGGTGGGGCCCTCGTCCAGACGGCTGGCGATGCGATCGCACACCGCAACCGCCTCCACTGGCCGCTCGTACCAACGCAGCGCATTGGCGAACAGCAGCGCGGCCGCGATGCGGGTCGTGTCGTCATCGGCCGACTCCACCGCCGCTTCGAGGTGGTCGTGCCAACCCGGCTGGTCGGCGCTGAACTCGACCAGACCGAGCTCCAGTAGCACTGCGCCTTCCACCTCTGGTGTGGGCGGCTCGGCCAGGGCCCGACGGAGGTAGGCCACCGCCGACTCCGGGGCGCCCCTCGACGCCGCCTCCCGGGCGGCGGCCCGCAACTGCTCGACCGTCCAGTCGTCGCCCGCCGGAGCCGTGGCGAACAGGTGCTCGGCTACCCGGGCCGGGCTGGCGTGGGCCGCGGCCAGCAGCCTAGCGGCACGCCCGTGCGCCCACGCCCGCTCGGCCGCCGGTATCTCCCGGTAAACGGCGGCGCGCAAGAGCGGGTGCGCGAAGCAAAGCGACGCCTCGTCCAATACGCCGGC
>JASHVH010000034.1 GCA_030039575.1 Acidimicrobiales bacterium
TTTGACGCCAGCCCCCGTAGGCCGGCGCCGGAGGGCCTACCTCCATCTCTCGTACAGCACCGCTTCTGAAAGGCCTCCTACATAGACCTCCTTCTGCGTTCGTGTCGCAATGGGCGCGAAAACCCCACAGCAAGACCAATTTTTGGACCCAGTTCGCGCTGGCGAGTTGGCTACACCGCTTGGCCTTGGCCACACCACTTCACCTTGCGTGGGGACAAAGGCTCGTCCACCAAAGGCAAACTGAAACTGCTCATCGTGGATTCGGGCGGGCTCACCGCAGATGACGAAGACCTCAACGCGTTGGCGAGCCACGCCGATCGAGTCACGATCCATCGCGTTTGAAGTTGTTCAGTTTTCCCATTGGCTCCGCGTATCTCCATCAACAGCACCGTCCCAGGTCCCGAGCCAGCCGTCGAGGTCAAGCTGCGCGGTATTGCCCGCGTTGTCCACGACCTCGAGGTACAGGGGCGCTACGCCGCCAAAGTGAGCGCCGAGCTCGGCTGGCAGCCCGTCGTCGGCCAGTTCACCCTCTTCGCCATCGACATCTTTGACGTGGCCCAGGTCGGTTACGACCCCGAGACACACGGCCAGCATGTGGCGCGCTGGCCGGCGGTAGAAGAGTACGTGAGACCGGCAACAAGCCCAACGAGCCTTGGGCCTCGACAGACAGTGCGCCGGTTACTGCTGTAGGCGCAAAAGGGCGTTAATCGAGGGTGCCGTGCCACCCGACGCTGTCCAGGAGGGCCAACGGCGGCCGGTGAGCGTCCGCCGCTGTCTTCACCGGCGCCCGGGGAGCGCCGTGGTAAGAGCCGGTGAGTGCCGGAGAATGAGCTCATGGGCGACGGGCCGCGGCTGGTGGTGGTGGCCCATCCCCGGAGCGGCAGCAACACCGTGGTGGAGATGCTGCGCTGCCACCCCGACCTGACCATCCTGAACGAGCCGTTCAACGAGGACTTCTCCACCTGGCTGCCGGCCAACCCCGACTACCTGGCTCAGGTCACCGACGTCGCCTCCCTCGACCAGGTGGTCGACGGCATCCTCGTTGCTTACTCCGGGTTCAAGCTGCACACCTACCAGCTCGACATGGAGCTGCTGGCCCACCTGCTGTCCCGGAGGGACCTCCACGTGGTGTTCCTGAGACGGCGCAACCTGCTCGAGGCGGTGGTGTCGAGCTTCATCGCCGAGCAAACCGGCTTGTGGAGCGCGTGGGACCGGGACCGGGACCTAGAGGCCTACTACACAGACCTGGTTCCCGCGCCCCTCGAGGACGTTCGGAACCTGCTCACCTGGACGCGAGACAACCTCGCCGAGGTGGCCGCCGTCCTCCGCGCCCGAGACGACGGGCGGGCCATCGAGCTGTTCTACGAGGAGCTGTTCCTGGCCGACCGGGCCACGCGATGGCAGCAGCTGGGATCCCTGTGGTCGCATCTTGGCCTCTCACCATGTACCGACCCCAGGGTGGGCCGGTTCTTGGAGAACGCCACGTTCCGCATGGGAGGGCGGGCCACCTACGGGCGCCTGCCCAACCTGGCCGAGATCGAAGCCACCCTGGGCAGCGACGAGACCGGTCACATCGGCTACGCGCCTCGCATTGAAAACCCTGACGTCGACGCCTGACGCGTCTCGATCGCTTAGGGCCTCCGGGGCGGGCTGGTTACGTAGCCCACGACGTGGCCAGCTGGAGCAGAGTGCGGGCCCCCCAGCCTGTGTTCCCGCGACTGAAGCACCCCTCATCGCGATCGGAGTGGCTCGGCCCGGCAATATCGAGGTGCGCCCAGGGAACGCCCTTCACGAAATGCTGGAGGAACAGCGCGGCCATAATCGTCGAGGCGGCGCGGTCTCGGGTGACGTTACGCATATCGGCTACCTCCGAATCCAACCGTTCTTTGTAAGGCGCCCACAGAGGTAGTCGCCAGGCCGGCTCTCCGGCCGCTGCCGCCGCGGCGCTGACGCGGTCGACGATCTCGTCGCTGCCGAGCAGGCCGGCCAAGCCGGGCCCGAGCGCTATCGTCTGGCCACCGGTCAGCGTCGCAATGTCGACGATAGCGTCGGGGTGGCGTTCGCCGGCGACGAGAAGCGCATCGGCCAGCACAAGGCGGCCTTCGGCGTCCGTGTTCACGATCTCGACGGCAGTCCCGTCGCGAGCAATTACGACATCGCCAGGGCGGGTGGCGTGGCCGCCGGGCATGTTCTCGGCGAGCGCCGCCCAGCCGTCGACGCGCACCGGGGGGGCCAGTTCGGGCAGGGCAATGAGAGCCGCAACCACTGCGGCGGCTCCACCCATGTCGCCCTTCATGGTCTCCATGGCCTCGGCTGATTTCAGCGATAAGCCGCCAGAGTCGAAGGTGATGCCCTTGCCGACGAAGGCCAGATGGGCCCGAGCCGTAGCCGGGGTATAGCTGAGCCTGACCAGGCGGGGCGGCTGGGCTGAACCCGAGGCCACGCTGGCCAGGCAGCCAAGACGCTCGGCAATTATGCGCTCCTCGCCCCAGATCTCGACCTCGAGGCCCGTGGCCGCACCGGCCTCGGCAGCCGCTTCGGCGAAAACTTGGGGCGACAGCTTCCGGGCCGGCTCGTCTGCCCATCGCCTGGCTCGCAAACTGGCCTCGGCCATGATCTTGCCGGTGCGCGCGGCCGGCGCCGCCGCTTGTGGCGGGCCGACCAGCGTCACCTCTTCCAGGAGTTGCTCGGGGGTCGCTGCTGACGGCCGGTACCTGTAGCCGGCCAATACGAGGCCCTCTACTACAGCCTGTATCGAGGCGGCAGTGCCGTCGCCGGCGGTGTGAAGCGTGGTGGCCACCGAACGAACTCTGGTACTGGCTCTCGCCAGGGCGGCCCCAGCACGACGCAGGTCATCGTTAGTGGGTATCGATGGTTGCCCCGAGTCGGGGGCGCCAGCGTTGGTGGCAGCCGGTTTCGTCCCGACAGCAACGACGTGCCACCGTTCGACCAGAACGGATTGGGTTTGACCGATTTCACCACGGAACCCGGTAGAAGCCAGGAAACCGGCGGCGTTCCCACGCTCCAGAGCGGCGACCACTTCCCCCCAGTTCCGGTCGGGACCGGCAGAGAATAGGGAGCGCACAGCCCCGGTTATGTCGAGGTCCGCGCCGACCGGGACCGCCACTGCCTCGCTACCCTCCGGGACATAAACCGCAGTCTTGAAATCAATGGGCATCGGAGTTTCGTCCTTGAACTATGGCTTCTGAGTGTTCGGGAATCTTAGGTACAGTAGCGAGCCCGGTGGGCGTGCCGGGCCATTAATGGTCATTTGTTGGTGTACCTCGGTCCAGGTGGCGGGACCTGGCCGGAGCGTTTTGTGCGTGAGCCGAGACTCGCCCGCAGGGCACCTAAGGAAATCGGCCGAG
>JASHVH010000445.1 GCA_030039575.1 Acidimicrobiales bacterium
CGGTCCGCCCTCCCCTGTGACCGCGTCTCGAACGGTGGCGTTACCCGCGGCAACGACAGTTCGCGGGTGACGTCCGGGCGCCGACCTGACGGGGCCGCGGTTTGTGGGCCAGGCCCCCGAACGAACTTTCGCCGGCTATACCCCGGGCTTGGGGGCGGTCGCCAATAGGACGATGCCGACTATGAGGATGGCACAGCCGACGCCCGCCAACCCGTAACGGATGTTCCGGTAGGCAAAATGGCTGCCGATACCGGCCAGGAAAAGGACGAGGGCCAGTAACACGGTGGTACGGACGTAGCTGTCCGAGTTGGACCCCGCCTTTTCGCCGGCGGTGTAGTCAACCGTGGCTTGGGCGTTCAGTTTCGCCGCTTCGGCCTTCTGTGGCTGTTGGTATTGCGGCATGTACTCGGGCCCCGGTGGGGAGTGGGGGTTGGTGGCCGGGTCGGTGGCCAACCACGCCCGGAACGCCAGGTCGAAGTTCGGGCTGAAGCGCTTTGCCGCCAGCGCCATCGACGACGTGTCGTTGGCGACGTAGGCCGTGAACCAGTCGTTGAAAGTCGTCTTCGTCCTTCTCGGCGTGCTCGGCGAGCCCCTTGCCGGCCTCGACGGCGGACAAACCCTCGGGCACGGGGAGAGCCTACCCCGGCCCTCAATCGAGCTTGGAAGACAGGGGCGCCGGAAAAACGGCCACCGCTCGCCTTTGAGGTGACCCCTGACTGCCGGCGCTCGCAACTCAAGCCCCCGGCGGCCCGAAGGCTACGAGCTGATGTCCAGTACTTCGGGGACGACGACGGCCGCCGGGACCATGACCGGCTCGATGGCCGCGCCGGTGAACCGTTCGATGCGCAGGGAGCGGACTTTGACGCCCGCTGCCGCCGATGCGGGCTCCACTGCCACTTGAACGCCCGTGACCGTGCTCGCCGCCCAGCCGAGCGGGAGCTTGACGACGGTGCGTACGTGCCCGGTCGACACCAGCGGGTAACCCCAGCCGAGGTCGCTCCGGAACCACCCGGGGTACCCCGACAGTTGGAGGTCGACGGCCACGGAGGAAACGCCTTTACCCGACGTGTTCAGGTCGACGATCGCATATTGCTGAGCTTGGCCGGGCTCGGGCGACGTCGGGCTGGTCGAGGTGTCGGCGTACCAGCGGGCCACCTCGTCGCCCATGACCACGTAGGTGAACGGGTTGGCGTCCATTACCGCGTCACGAGCCTGGCCGGCGGCCGGTGCCGCCACCGGGGCGAGCTGGAACCTGAACCCCGTGGTGCCCTGGTCGGAGAAGTCGTTGTTCCCCGTGGCGTCCCGAAGCACCGGGTGATGGCCCCACCAGGTGCCGGCGAACGGCTCGTCCACCTCCCTGAGAGCCGTCTGGCTGTCGGGGAAGGCGCTCGGCGGCTCTCCGCCCCAGAGGTACTTGGCCCCGGAGACGGCCCCGTTCGCCTTGACGGTAAAGGAGATGGCGTCCTCGATGTCGGTCATCCGCCCCCAGGTCCCCCACTCCAGGAACGGCAGGAACCCGGTCCCGGCGTCCTCATGGCTCCAGACGATGACGTAAGTGAGCACGCTGCCCCCGTCGGCCGCTGCGCTCACGTTGGCGTAGGCCAACAAGGGGACGTCATGTAGGGCCGACGTCGACCGCCCGTACATGACCGGGGCGTACGTGTACGCCAGGTATTGGGGGTTGTCCGGGGCCACCACTTCCAGTTGGCCGGCCAGCAGCTCTACCTCGGGGGTAAGCCCTGGCGCCGGGCGCGAGAGCCCGCCCCGTGCCGCCGGCGGCTCAACCGAGACCGTCAGCGAGTACGACTGGGAGGTGAGCACCGGGCCGACGAAGGCGGCGTAGACGAAGGGCGCCGCCCCCCAGAACAGCACGAACTGCTGCCTGGGGCCGGCCTGGTGGGTGGTCAGGTCCGTCAACGTCGCGTCCACCACGGTCGAACTGGGGGAGCCGGGCCCCCATGAGGTGCCTGGCGCCTCGAGGGCGAGGCGTAGCAGGCCCTCGCCGCCCAAGGACGGAGGCGGGCCGCTGGTGACGGACGGAGTGGTGACGGTGCCGGTCTGGGTACCAGTCGAGGTAACCGACGTGGTCGGGATGGCCGTGGTGACCGGGGCCGTGGTGGGGACGGAGGTCCCCGGCGGGGCCGCCGTTGTGGCGGGCGAGGGCGGCGGCGCCAGTTGACCGGTGAACGGGCCGGTGACCGAGCCCGGGGTGGTCAGGTTGCCGGCCACCGTCGGCTGGAGCGAGATGGTGAGGGGACGGCCGGGGATGCCTTCGACCCCCGCGGCAGCGGGCGGGCTCGACGTCGCCCCGATGGACGCCGGAGCACGTCCGGGCGAGGGGCCGAGAGACGGGTCCCAGGCGTCAGCCGGGGTGGTGCAGGAGGAGGGGGCGGCGCAGGCCTTGGCCGTGAACGTCAGGCCCTGGACCAGGGTGGGTAGGCCCCCGGTCGAGTGCAGCGCCTCGACGGCCACGAAGCACTTCACCTTCAGGCAGTTCGTTCCCCCTAGCGCAGTGGTGAGGACGGCCGGGAGCCTGAGCGAGGTCGACGCTACGCCGGCGCTGTCGACCGCCATGACCGAGTTGTGGCGGCTGTCGCAGGCGTCCTGGACGGAGGCGCCGGGCTCCAGCAGCAGTGAGAGCGCCGTCGGGTCACAGTCGGCCACGGCGTAGATGGTCCCGTAGGAACCGTTGGTTACCCGCACGGTGACCTGCTCCCCGTCGGCCAGCCCGGTGTGCGGCGTCACGGTCAAAGTGGTGAGGCCGGCGAGCTTCAGGGAGACGGCCGCCGCCGCCGGCGGTGGGGCCCCGGCCAATGAGGAACAGATGACCCCGGCCGCAGCCAGCAGCGCCATCGGGGTTCGGGGCAAAGTCAGCTGACCACCACCCGGTGCCTACCCCGTAGCCCGGTACCGCCCGCCGGTAGGTGCACGACGAGAGCGTAGCCAGGCACTAACGCGGCCTGGGTAGCACCACCGCCGGTTTGGCCCGTAGTGGGCCGTGCGCCTCGTAAACGGCGAGGAGCGTGCCGTCCTCGTCCACCACCGCCCACGGCCCCGTGCCGGGGGCGCCGGCCTGGCTGAAGACATCGAGCCCGACGACCTGCCCGTAGCCGACGACGGCCGCCAGTCCCCGGCCCACCACCACCTGAGGAAGGCCTCGCAACGCCTGGGCGGGCGTCAGCAACACGTGGGACTTCGACACCGCACCCTCCAGTTCCTCGAGCGTGACGGCTTGCTCGACAGTGAACTCCCCCACCGCCTCCCGCCGCAGCCGGCGCAGGTAGGCCCCGCCGCCGAGGAGCGCACCGAGGTCGGCGGCCAGGCTCCTCACGTACGTGCCGGACGAGCACTCGACGTCAATGGCGAGGACGGGCCCCGTCGCGGTGGTACCGGCGCCCTCGACGTCGAAGCGCCACACCGTTACCGGCCGGGCGGGCCGGTCGACCTCGACCCCCGCCCGGGCCAGCTCGTGCAAGCGGCGTCCTCCGATCTTTAGCGCCGAGACCATCGGGGGCACCTGCTCGATGTGGCCGGTCAACTTGGCCGCCGCCGACTGCGCCGCCTGGAGCGCGACGGAACGCATGTCCCACGTCCCCGTCACGTCGCCGGCGGCGTCGAGCGTGCTGGTGGCGATGCCCAGGACGACTTCGCCTGTGTAGCGTTTGGGGAGCCCCGAGAGGAACCTCAGCAACCTCGTCACCTGGCCCAGCCCGACCAGCAGCACCCCGGTGGCGTCCGGGTCGAGCGTGCCGGCGTGGCCGACCTTGCGCTGCCCGAAGATGCGCCGGCAGCGGGCTACTACGTCATGGCTGGTGCACCCGGGCGGTTTGTCGATGACGACCAGCCCGTCGACCGCCACGTCTATTGGGCCGTCTTTTGGGCTCACGCCCTCGGCCCTTGCCCCCTGGCCTCGCCGGCCGGGCCCGGGCGGCCGGCCGCCAGCCCGCCAGGGTCGCCGTCGTCCGCCGCACTCGTTTTCTCCGCGGCGTGGATGGCTCGCAAGATCTCTTCCACCCGTTCCCCGTGGGCTACCGCCGGGTCGGCCTCGAACGTGAGCAGCGGTGTCCGCTTCAACCTCACCTGGTGGGCTACCGCCGCTTGCAGGCGAGCGCGGGCCTCCCCGAGGGCGGCCCGGGCGGGCTCGGGCAGGGAGGCGAGCAGCACGGTGACGTGGCGCAGGTCGGGCTCGCAGCTGACAGCAGTCACCGTCACCATCTCCAGGCGGGGGTCCGAGCCGGCGACCAGTTCGATCTCGTCGGCCAGTACCTCGCGGAGCACCTCGTTCACCCTGGCCATGCGGGGGTAGTGGCGGTGGCTGGGCCACGCCGATCGCTTATGCGGGCTCAACGCTGGGCACCCCCGTGGTTCACGGCCCCCACCAGTGCCGCTCGCAGGAAATGACCTCGACCTCGGGGAACGACCACACGAACCGCTCCACCGAGTCCAGCACCTCCGACACGTGGCGTGGCGTCGACGAAACGGTCGCCACCGCCAGCTCCGCTGCCTGCCATCGGTCCTGCTTGCCCACCTCGGCCGCCGCCACCCCGAAACGGTTCCGGCACCCCTCGAGTATCGGCCGCAACACCGCTCGCTTGTCCTTCAGCGAGCGGCACTGCGGCAAGTGCAGTTCGACGCTCAGGGCTGCCGCGTGCA